>SKJD01000110.1 GCA_007116095.1 Candidatus Hydrogenedentota bacterium | reverse complement strand
GGGTGAACACAAGGTTCACCCCTACGGCTCAACCCCGGGCTATGCATCCGTGACCGCTCCGCGGTCGGGCGGTTGCATGTCCCTGGGTGATGAACGAGCAAAAGGATTTAACATGCCCTGGAAAATATTGATATATAGTTATGTGATTAATCCACAACTGGCAAACACTTAATCAACACACCCGAAGGCAGGGAACCAGGCACGTTTAAACGTCTACTGCCTTCGGCCATATCATCTGCCCTGACTGCGGAGCGGTCGTAGCTTGTAGCGCAACCGTTTTGTCAACGCTTTCAGCGTAGCGGAGGTGGTATCGCTTACCCAGGGTAGGCCTTGACCTTGCGGTCAAGTCCAACCCTGGGCTGTATTTAGTTCAGCTCCTTCGGAGCAACAATATCCGGTAACTTTGCGTCTATGCGTTAAAAATTGGCGCGATATAATCATCAGGCGTAGTTCTGATTATTACCGATCTTGTCAATTCATAACGAAGCGTAGGGGCGAACCTTGTGTTCGCCTGCGTGGGTGGGTTTTCCCACCTGCGTCCTGCCTACGAAGGCAGGAAACCAGTTCGTTGATTTAACATGGGATACCGTTACCAGGCCTTGCGACCATGCGCTACAACATGCTGCTTTATTGCTGTTTTGTTATGTTTTCACGTAGTACTAGGTTCCTACCTACGCAGTCATGACGAAGGTGGCGGCGTTGCTATAAGGCGGGGATCTTGGCAAGCCGGATGATTGTGTCAGACCACCTTCGTGCTATCGCACGAAGCGCGAACTGAAGTTCGCTACGCCACATAACGAATCGACGTAAGGGTAATATCAGAACGACACCCCCAAAAAAAATCTGGCGGGCGGTTCAAAAAACTTTACAACTGAAAATATTTTCAGTATACTGAATGTATGCCCAGGATACAGGAGGTATACGCATGAAGATGATTGAACTGCTCCGGTACGACCTGCCGGAGGACATTGTGGCGTTGTGGATGGCGGAAGAGGGGAGTCAACTGCTGCCGTTACAGACCATGGCGGTCAAGCAGTACGGGCTGTTTTCGTCGGAGAACCTGTTGGTGCAGGCGCCGACGAGTTCGGGTAAGACCTTCATCGGCGAGATGGCGGCGTTGCACACGGCGATGCGGCGGAAGAAGGTGGTTTATCTCGTGCCGCTCAAGGCGCTGGCCGAAGAGAAGTACCGGGACTTCCAGGCGAAGTATGCGGCCTACGGGCTGAAGGTGCTGCTCTCCACGCGGGACCACCGGGAGCAGGATGCGGCGCTGGAGGCTGGAGACTTCTCTATCGCCGTCGTGGTCTACGAGAAGATGGCGCAATTGCTGGTGCGTCGGCCGGAGCGGATGAAGGAGATTGACCTGGTGGTGGCGGATGAACTGGAGATTCTTTCGGACCCCGAGCGGGGCGGGGGCGTCGAGTTGCTGTTGACGCGCATCCTGCAAGCGCGGCGGCGACTGATCGGTTTGTCCGCGGTAATCGGGGGCTCGGAGCGTCTGGCGCAGTGGTTGGAAGCAACGCTTATCCATTACGAGCGACGGCCAGTGGAGCTACATCAAGGCGTGTTGCATGATGGCGTCTTCCATTACCGGGGTTACAACAGCGCCGTCGAGGATGCGGAACCCTTGGCCGCGACGCCGCCGGACCCAGAAGCGGGATTCTGGGAGTTGCTCCTGCAAAGCCTGCGGCTGTTGTGTGGTCGTGAAGAGCGCAGCCTGATCTTCGTGAAGGCCAAGCCCGAGTCGCGCCGGGGAGCCGCCGCGCTCGCGGAGGAACTGAATTTGTCGCCGGCCACGAGCGCACTGGAAGCCCTGGCCGCGCTGGAGGATACCCGTTCCCGGCGTTGCCTGCAGGAGACGCTGGCCGGGGGTGTTGCGTTCCACAATGCCGATTTGTCACCAGAGGAGCGCCGGGTGGTGGAGGCGGCCTTCCGACAAGGCGAGGTACAGGTGCTGGTCTCGACGGCGACCCTGGCGAATGGACTGAACCTGCCTGCCCGGAATGTCTTTATCGCCCCGGAGAAATGGCGCTATGATCCCCGCCTGGCGATTCCCTGGAAAGCGCCGATCCTACGCTCGGAATACGAGAACATGAGCGGACGCGCAGGCCGCTATGGGGCGGGGCATGACTTCGGGCGCGCCGTCCTCATCGCCCGCACGCCGTATGATCGCGAGACCCTGTGGCGGCGCTATGTCGAGGGCGGTCCCGAACGCATCACGCCGCAGTTGGACCGGAGCCCGCTGGAAAACCACGTGTTGCGCCTGGTGGCGTCGCGCTATTGCCGGACCTTCCCGGAACTTCTGGCCTTCTTGCAGCGAAGTTTGACGGGGCAATGGGTCTGGCAGGAGGCGCTGACCCGCGACGAGGAGACGGCGCTGGTGCGCTCGGCGCTGCTGCGTTGTGTGGATTTCGGCGTGTTGCAGTTGGAGCCGGATGACCGCCTCTGCGCCACGCCGATGGGCATGGCCATTGCCGCGAAGGGGATCACACTGAACAGCGCCAGGCATCTGGAAGCCTGGCTGACCCAGGTCGGCCTGCGCCATTGGACCCCACTGGAGCTGTTGGTGCAGGCAACGCTGTGTGAGGATGGCCGAGGCGCCCCGGTCATGCTGACGATGGCGGAATACGAGCAGGGCATCTACCCCGAACGACTCCGGCAGCGTCTGGCGGAAGAGGGCATGGAGACTGAGGTACTGCCGTTGACCCTGGACGGGAAACTGGACTTCGAAGTCGTGCGGAGCCTGAAGACGGCGCTGCTCCTGGACGACTGGATCGCGATGACCCCGCTGCGTCAATTGGAGGAGGACTACAACTGCATGGCCGGGCAAATTCTCGCGGCGGCGGAGCAATGCAGTTGGCTCGTGGAGTCCTGCGCCGCCATGGCCGAAGCAACGGGAGCCTACAGCCGATTTGTGGAGGCGCTGAAAACGTTGTCACGCCGCCTGGCATATGGGGTGGAAACCGAGGCGTTGCCGTTATGCGCCCTGAGGCTGAACGGGCTATCGCGTAATGTACTGCGGGAGTGGCAGGATGCCGGGCTGCTTTGCCCGGCGGCCTTGCTCAAGTCCCCGACCTCGACCCTGGAAAACGTTTTGGACGCGGATGGCTTGAAAGCGCTTCGACGCTGGGCCCGCAAAATGACACAGGCAGAACGCAAACACCGGAAAGCCCCGGAGCCCCGACTCCAGTTGGACCCGCAGCGTCCGGGGGAGGTTCGAATCGGGGATGCGGTG
>SKJD01000008.1 GCA_007116095.1 Candidatus Hydrogenedentota bacterium | reverse complement strand
ACGATATCGCCCCAATTGATGTGTTGTATCACCAGGACATTCTTGCCCTTATTGAGGTAGGGCGCGGCATTGACCAGCTCGGCGGTGATTTCTTCTTCCGTATAGCGACTGACCTTGCGGCGAAGTGCATGGCCGTTCAGCCAGAGTTGGGCCGTGGTGTCGGCGGCGAAGCGCATCAACGCATGCTGGGGCAGCTCCTCCAACGTGACTACTTTCCGGAAATAGGTGAAGCGATTCTTGGGCGCCGGATCCGCGAGGTCCGACCAAATCCATTGGGCTTCTTGACTCATGATGACAGTAAACTCCCTCTCCATGCAGGACGCGTCGGGCGCCATGCGCTAAGCCATAGGCAAATGGCCATGCCGCAGCCTGGGCGCATGGCCCGGCGGCATGCAGACCTGATTATATGTCCAATACCCGGTACCAAGCACTGTCCCCCTTGGAGGCATGCTGCAAAGTGCAGGATAGTTTGTCGGTGACTTCCCGGCGCTCCTCGCTGCCGTCCATGTGGGGCAGCAGGAGCGTAATCGGACGGGTACTGTCGAGCGTGTAATGCACAACGCTGTCTTGCTCATGCCACCGCAGGGTCACCTTGCCGCCATCCTTCAACGGGATCACCCCTTCACCCCGATGCAGGCCCAAAGGGACAAAGCGCAGGGCAAAGACGCCTTCACCTTCGCTGTAGCGGGGATGCAATCCCAGCGCATAGCGGGTCAACTGCCAGGTCGGGCAGCCCGCCCATTGGTGACAGTGCGACCAGCGCGTATCGAAGACTTCGACCAGGGTCGTGCGGTCGTCTTCCAGCATCCAGCCCCAGCAGCTGCGCTACTGCTCCCGTGCGAATTCGCCCTCGCCATGCTCAATCAGCACCGGCATGGCGTAGTGGGCGAAATAAGGGGTGATCAACTGCGTGCGCTGTTTTGTCGGGTCGTCGTTGCGGGGGGCGTCGGGTTTATTCGGGAAACAGGCGAGCATGTGCGACTTCATAAATTCCAGGGCCTCGGGGATTTGCGCCCGCGACAACAGGCCGAGCCGCAGGGCAAAGGTGGCGCGGTGGTAACCGACACGCTCCCAGGCGTCGTCTCCAGCAGCAAACTGCGCCTCCAGCCAGTCCGTGATGATACCCTGCACCCGCTCCTCCAGGGCCGTGTAATAAGCCAGGTCGGCGTCGTGCTCCATGCGGGCGCACCAGGTTTTCATGCCGCGCACCGAATCCAGGAAATGCAGATTCATCGCCATGTCGGAGGGGCCGGGGTTGGGGACATAGCCCCAGTCAATGAAGACCCAGCCGAAGTCCGTGATGGCCGTTTCGCCGCCGTCCGCGATGGTCTGTACCAGGCCGTCGTCGGTCAGGAAGCGTTCAAAGGCGCCAATGTTGGCCTTGGCGTTGTCGTACATTTCCCGGAGAAAGGCGAGGTCCCCGGTGGCGTCGTGGTAGCGCAGGCAGCCGTTGGTCCATTGCGCCGCGTAGGGTCCGATGTAGTTCACATGCGACGGGGTATGCCCGGCGATCATGCCGTCGGCGCGGGCGGCCTGGGCGCTGTGGATCAGGGCGCGCCGGAAAAGGCGCAGGTCCGAGAAAGCCGTCGTTGCAATGTCCAGTCCTACCGCGACAACATCGCCGGTCCATTGTCCGCGTTCCCGGGTGGGATTGTCGGTCAGGGCATCCTCCGAACAGGCGCGCAGGGTGTCTACGCCCACCTGCCAGATACGGTTCAGTAGGGCGTCTTCACACTGGAAGGCCCCTTCAACTTCCGGCCAATAGGTACGTTCGATGTAGCGTTCGTCATGGAACTCCGCCTGGACCTTGCCGGCGTCGTAGACTTCCTGGGGCATCAGGACATGCACTTCCAGAAAGCGGCCACCCTTGGGGATGTTCGGGAAGAAGACCTGGCGACCGCCCCGGGCCACATAGTGATCCATGTTGCAGGATGGACCCGCCGACAAGGTGATGTACGGTTGTACGCGGTTATGGGCCAGGGTTTCGGAGTAGGCGATCTGAATGATGCTGCCTTCCGGCACGGTGAGATCCAGCCGCGGGCGGCCCAGACGCACGCGGCCCAAATCATAGCGCCGCCATACCCCGGCCTGGGGCAGGTCTTCGCAGACCAGATCGCGCAGGAAAAAGCGGGCCGGGACATCGTCCAGGAGATAGCCGAAACGCTCGGCCAGGGGACCGGTAGCGACGGGTGTCAGTACATGTTCAATGGTTTGGACATTGCCGATACTCGCCGCCTCGACCGCACCCAGGCCCGGGTCTACTTCCACGGGCTTGGCCCAGTCGCTGTCGTCAAAATCCGGCTTTTCCCAGTCCACCGGAACAGCTTGGGTATTGCACCAGTCGATCCAGCCCAACTCCGGATTGATGCGCCGCACCTGGGACTGGTATCCCGCCAGGTGTAGGCATTTCCAGTCTATGGACAGGGGGCTATTCGCGCCAACCGGCACAACCGCCAACTCCAGAAATGGGCGGACGTCGTTCAGTAGGCGCGTGGCGATGCCGAAGTACTGGGCGTGGACGGCGATAACGTGCTTGCCGGCGTCCAGCTCCAGCTTGTGTTGCTCATACTGCGGGTGGGACTCCGGGTAGCGTGCCGGACCGTCGTTCAGGTAGGCTCCGTCCACCCAGAGGGTGTACCAGCTTGCGCCCAAACTCTGTAATTCCAAGGTCTGTGGACTGTCGAGCGTAAATGCGCCCCGAAACGCCACGTGCTGATCCGGGGCCGGTGCGGGGTCCCCAATCCAGAACTTCATTAACTTTCTGCCTTCAGGTTTGTCGTTGCGCCAGGCTCTTTCGCCGGGCTTGCAGTTACTGTATTAGTCCGATTCCGGTTCCTATTGCGCCGTGGCGCGCGGATCGATGGAAGCCGGGCGCCGCATGTAGCGGATGTTGTCGTAGGTATAGTCAAAATGGCCGTGTTCATTCAGGCCGCCGCGCTGGGTGGCGTAAAAGACGTATATCCAGTCCTGACCATCCTTGGTATGCACAAAAGCCTCTGGAATCTGGTTGGCTGCCGCGTCATCGTCCGGCGTGAGGAAGCCGATGATTTCCCAATGAATCCCGTCCTCCGACACCGCCTCGCAGATGTTCCTGCCCAGCCAGCCTTCATTGGGTTGCCCGATGGCCGGTGGATAACCCGCGGGATCGGAAAAGCTGTGGTAGCGCAGCCCCTGACTGCCGTCTTCTTTCTCGTATTCAACCCGGATGACATTCGGATTGGGCCAGTTGTTCAGCAGCGGTT
>SKJD01000389.1 GCA_007116095.1 Candidatus Hydrogenedentota bacterium | reverse complement strand
GCATTACGCGCATATCCAGACCCGGATCGACATCGAAAACTTCATTGACTACTACATCGCGCAGATTTTTATCGCCAATACAGACTGGCCCGGCAACAACAATGACTTTTGGCGAAAGCGCACAGAAAGCTATGAAGCGGACGCCCCCCATGGACACGATGGCCGTTGGCGCTGGCTGCTGTACGACACCGATTTCGGAGCAGGTCTGTCCGGGCAGCACAACCACGACACCTTGCGCTTCGCGATGGAACCCGATGGGCCTAACTGGCCCAACCCGCCCTGGGCCACGGAGATATTCCGCGCGCTCCTGGACAATCCGAATTTTCGGCAGGACTTTGTCATCCGTTTCTGCGACCTGATCAACACCCAGTTCCAGCCGGAACGGATCATCGCCATCATTGACGAAATGCAGGCGGCGCTAGAACACGAAATCCCGCATCACATTGCACGGTGGCAGCAGCCGAACGCCATAAGCACCTGGCGCTATCAAGTTAATGTGATGCGCAATTTTGCACAGAATCGCCCGAATCATGTCCGCTACCTCCTCCGCGACTACTTCCAACTGGGCGAAGCGCGTTGGGTCAATCTGCATGTGGCGGATGCCGCCCAGGGCGATGTTCGTATCAATACGGCCACCCTCTCCGGCAACGGCGGTGAAAGCCTGGACTGGCAGGGCATGTATTTTGAAGGCATGCCGCTGGATATTGAGGCCGTGGCGCGCCCGGGCTACCGCTTCAGCCATTGGGAAGGCCTCCCCCTGGGAACCCCGCAGAAGACCTCCTTTCCAATCGAGGGCCAACAGGACATAACCGCCCATTTTGAAGCGGTGCATCTGCTGCATTACTGGCATTTCAACCACCTGGCGGACAGCAGGCACGGCACGGTTCCCGCCGATTACAGCTTTTCGGGCGACGCCCTTATCTCCTACCCCGGAACCGGCGGGGGATACATGGATATGGTTGACGAAGGGAGCACGCTGAATGCGTGGATGAGCGAAGCCGCCGGCAATGCCCTTCGGGTCCGCAACCCCTCGGACAGCCGGGAGCTGCTCCTCGAACTGCCGACCACGGGCTTCCGCGACATCGGCCTGCAATATGCCTTCATGCGCACGCCCAACGGGGCCCAGACCCAGCAGGTCTACTACCGCCTGGGAGTGGACGAGGATTGGATTCCCATTGGCGACACTGTTCATGTCACCGAAGAATTCGCCCGGGTCGCGTATGACTTCTCAGGAATTGAGGGCGTCGATGACAACCCGAATTTTGCCGTGCGCATCCGTTTCCTGGGACCGGAGACCACGGGCGAACAGGGCAACAACCGCTTTGACAATATCAGCCTGACGGGCATGCCGATGGAGTCGACCACACCCCCGCCGGCGCTGATCGCCCCTGTCGGCTTGCAACATGGCATCGAAAACGGCGAAGCGGTGCGCATCGATCTCGGGACGGTCTTTGAAAATCCCGGCGACAGCCCCCTGATGTACCAAGCCGAAAGCGACAATCCGTTTGTAAGCGATACGCAACTGGAAGGCAACACACTCCATCTCCATCCCCTGCAACGCGGCGACACCTGGATCACGGTGACGGTGGACGACGGAGAGAACCAACCGCTCTCCCACAGCTTCCGCCTATTGGTGCATCCAGAGCCCGTGCCGTTGCGGCAACGCAGTTTCAACTTTAACTACTGGGCCGCGGACGCCCCACAGCGGGTGTATCCGGAGCACATGCTTTTCCTGCAAAGTGAAGTCACGGACCCCGGCCTTAACATACCCTTGCCGCATCCGTATTTCATCTCGATGGAAGAATACCACGAAGACGACAGCCATACAGTGGGCCAGCCCTACAACAACACCCGTCGGACGCGCCTGAATGGTTTGAACGAGGACGGCATATCATTCATCAACACCGGCTGGGAACGTGATCTGGGCGGGGCCATGGTCGCCGTAGACAGCACGGAGATTGATGAGCTGGTCCTGCACTGGGCTCCCGGCACCGTGTTGGAAAATGAACGCCGATACGGCTTGCGCCTGCAATACCGGACCGCCCCGGACGAGGACTTTGCGGATGTGTTGGTTGACGGCGCCCCGATTGCCTATGAAGTGCAGGAAGACGGCCACCAGGAACGCCACGGCCCCATAATCCTGCCGGAGGCATTGCTGGATCAGCCGTACTTGCAGTTGCTGTGGCGTTATCACCACATCGAAGGCGACAACGGCCCCCGGGCGGAATTGCAACTCAGGCATTTCATGCTGGGCGATCAGGCGCAGATGCACCACTCAGCCGACCTGGAACAGCGCGGCAACATCGATCTGCATGATGTGTTGCGCGTGGTGCAGCTCTACAATGCCGGTGGCTATCATTGCGCGGCGCCCGAAGCCATGTCTGAAGACGGCTTCGAGCCCGGCGTCGACCCCACCATGCAGGATTGCCTGCCCCACGATGCGGATTTTGATCCCCAGGATTGGGAAATCGGCCTGAATGATCTGCTGCGGATCATTCAGCTTTACAATAGTCCCGGCTATTACCGCTGTCAGGACTCGGTGGATGGCTTCTGTTTCACACGTCCCATGAAATAGCGGACAGGTGGACGGTGTTTTTCCCAAAATCAGAATCATGTGCAACAATGCGCCCTGAATGTAGACGGAGAAGGAGATTACACCATGCCGAAGCCCGCGACTTTACCGGTCCTGGACTGGAAGGCCATATATCAATCCGGCGTCACCTTCAATCAATGGCTACGAAGGAAAGAGAGCCCGGAGAATTGCAAGGCGATGCGGAAGCTGCTCGCTGAACAGGACATCGAGGCCCAGGAGGGAGCCCTGCTGACAGGCCTGCCCCGGAAGGTCCATGTGGTAATAATTGCGGAAGACTGGTGCGGCGACGTGGTGCAGCATGTTCCGGTGCTGGAACGCCTGGCCAAGGAAACGCCCAAATTGCAGACCCGCTACATCACGCGGGAACAGCATCCGGACGTTTTCGTCCGTTTCCTGACCAACGGCGGCGAAGCCATCCCCAAGTTTATTTTCCTGAGCGACCAGTATGTTGAGTGCGGTAACTGGGGTCCGATGCCAAAAGACTGTCGGAAGCTGATTGCCCGCGGTAAAGCCTGTGGCGATGTCGGCGCGGCCCGACAGAAAGTGGCGGCGATGTATGAAGCAGACAGTGATCGTCGGGTCGTGGTGACAGAGCTGCTGGAACTGATCCAGACTGCTGTCTGTAAACAGCCTTAGGAGCTGCCCCGTC
>SKJD01000491.1 GCA_007116095.1 Candidatus Hydrogenedentota bacterium | reverse complement strand
CGCGTTCATTGGTGTGTATTCGTGGTTAAAATCACCACAGATGTATCTACCACGAAAAGCATAAACTTCACGAACACAACGCTTCCGGGTTACGGACTATAACTTAATCCACGTGGTATCAGCCCACGTGGAAGCGCTTGTGGCGTAAGGACAACCCCTGCCGGTTCGTGTCGTTTCATGCTTTTCGTGGTTAATAAATCAACTGTATTGCATCCAAAATCTTGCCGTGGCAGCAGGACTCAGCCGCGCATTTTCTCGATGGTGACAGTGCGGCGCTCGCGAGCAGCCTGGTAGATGGCGCAGATGACTTCTACCGCGTGCTGGGCCTCGGCGATGGGGATGATCGGGTCGCGGTCCTGATGAACGGCCTTGACGAGATCCTCAATGATCCGGCAATGACCGTCGATGAGCACGGCCATCGGGTCTTTGCTGGCGCCTTCGGAGCCTTCGTTGACACCGAAGTCGGCCAGCATCTTCTCGCGTTCCTTGGGGCCGCCCATGTCGAAGGCGATTAGCGCGTCGCCCTTCTTGCGAAAAGAGCCATAGCTGCCGAAGCCGTAGATTTCCTGGCCGCTCTCGGGATTGGCGCAGGTGGTGGTGTAGAGGGAGCCGAGGGCGCCGTTGGCGAACTTGAGACAGGCCACGACTTGGTCTTCCGACTCCAGATCGTGATCATGCAGTCCATAGAAGCCGCAGACCTCCGTGACCCGTCCGCAAAGGAAGAGCAGCAGGTCAACGGTGTGGATGCCCTGGTTCATCATGCTGCCGCCGCCGTCCAGGGCCCAAGTGCCGCGCCAGGGACCGTGGGGACCGGAGAAATACTGGGGACCGCGGTACCAGGGCAGGTTACCGTGCATGCCGAAGATCCTGCCCATCTTTCCTTTTTCAATGGCTTTCTTGAGCTTGATGTTGCAGTCGGCGACGCGGGACTGAAAGATACAGCCGCATTTTACGCCGGTTTCCGTGATGACCGCCTCGAAGGCGCGCACCTTTTCCTGCGTCACCTCGATGGGCTTCTCCATGATGATGTGCTTGCCGGCGCGAGCGGCCCGGGCTCCCAGGGCGCCGTGATAGCCGGTTTCCGTGACGATATTGATGACGTCTATCTCCGGGTCCGCCAGCATGTCGTCGAAGTTGTCATAGCCTTTACAGCCGTGTTTCTTTACTGTGGCGTCCAGGCGCTCGGAGTCTGTGTCGCAAGCGGCAACCAGTTGCGCTCCCTTCGCCTTCTCGATCGCCAGACAATGGTTTACCCCCATACCCAGTCCCAACACGCCAAAGCCCAATTTTTTCGGCATAATATCGCTCCTTTAGCAAGAATTTCCCCGGTAATGTCACAGCTTGTGCGAAGTGCGGGTATACCTTAAAACAGCGCACAGGGAAGCTGCAAGCCTACGACGTGGCAGTCATTGACTAGGCGGGGTCTTCCTCGTCCGGGAAATATAGGTCCGTGTCGTTCAAATCCGGAATGCCCACCACCAGGACACGCATCCGGCCTATGGCCCCATGCACGATGCCCGGCGGGATATGCACCATGCTTCCCTCGTGGATCGGATGCTCCTCCCCATCCAGGAGAATACTCCCCTGCCCTTCCAGTACATAGTAAATTTCTGTGGCCACCTTGTGGTAATGCGGTCGGGCGCCGTCGATGTCCACGGCATGCGCCCAGGCGGCGACATCGCTGTCCTCGCGACTGAGCAGGCGGTCCCGCCAGCCACAGGTGCTGCGCTCCCGGGGAACTTCCCCAATATGGCGGATGAGGGCTTGGGGTTTTGCGCTGGTCTCTTGGGACATGGGGCTGATCTCCATTGTGTTGTTGGTGGGGGCATATGCGCCTGAAATATTGACCCGATCAGAATATCATGGCGGGGCGTTGTTGGTCCAAGGCGGCGCTGGTATGGCAGCATTGTGGACTTTGTGGACAGGGTGGAGCAACATGAACGCCCCCGCGCCGCCCGGAACCACAAATACCTGGGCGCTCACTGGCAAGGTCCCTCTGTGCCAACGACCTTGAGACAATGACCTCCTAGAAATTAGTGTAGAGGGCGAGGGTGGAAAAATGCGTTGTTGCGCAAGGCAGCCTGGGCGCACAAGGAGGTTATAAGGGCGCACCCAGTGGGCGCCCAGGTCCGTTGGGACGAACGTCGTGTTCGCCCAAGGTTCACATGCGGCCCCCAAAAACAAAGGACGGAGTGGACACGTAATGGTCCACCCCGTCCCTAAATCGCTGACTGGAAAATGGCTGTGACCCGGGCGGCTACTCCCGGTCTACGTGGTCCCAAGCGTGTACGCGGGCCTCGAGTTCCTCGATGACGTCGGCGTACTGGGGATCGTGGTAGCGGTTGTAGTGCTCCCAGGGGTCTTCCTTGAGATTGTAGAGGCTGCCGTCTTTGTCCTCGACACGGGGATCATGGAAATAGACGAGCTTCCATTCCTCGGTGCGCACCATGACCTGCCGCCCGGAATTGACCCGCAGCTCGTCGTACATGGAGCCGCTGTGGTCGATTTCGGAGAAGGTCGCATCGCGCTTGTTGCTTGTGTCGCCATGCATCAACGGCACAAGGCTGCGCCCATGCTGGCTCTCGGGAACCGGCATGTCGGAGAGATCGAGGAGCGTCGGCAGGAAGTCGATGAATTCGACCGGCTCCCGCACGATGCGGCCCGAGGGGATATGCCCCGGCCAGGAGAAGAGCAGCGGCGACTTCACAATTTCCTCGTAGAAACTGCGCTTCTTGTGAACCCCATTCTCGCCCATGCCCAGGCCGTGATCAGAGTTCACCGCAATGATAGTGTTGCCCAACAGGACCTCGGCCTCCAGTTGCTCCAGTATCTGCCCCACGAAATGGTCCACCATGTTCACCATGCCATAGTAGGTGGCGCGGGCCACGCGGATGTCGTGCTCGGAGAGGTCCAGGGTGCCGGAATAGACCCGCAGTTGCTCGCGCTCAAAGCGGGATTTGCTGTCCAGCGCTTCCTGGGACGGGAAGGGCAGATCGATGGCGTCGAGGTCGACCATGAAAGGCGGCGGAACCTGGATTGGCACATGTGGCGGGTGGTACGAGACACGCAGGAAGAACGGCGTGTCCGCATCGGCCAGTTCCTTGAGCACATCCAGCGCCCGTTCCGTCAAGACGCCTTCACGGGTATCATCGACATGAATATCCTGCGTGCCGCCGATTTGCCAGCCGTAGGTCGTCAGCCGCACGGGATCGAAGTGCTCCGCATCCTCCTCATGCCGCCGGTCGCTTTCGCGCATGCGCG
>SKJD01000071.1 GCA_007116095.1 Candidatus Hydrogenedentota bacterium | reverse complement strand
CGTAGTGCAAAAACGCCATTGAGCAGAGGAAGTCACCGTGCAAGCTTTGCAGAACATGAGCCTAGCCACCATGTCGCCAGGCATTGGTCGCGTCTTTGGCGTAATCATACTGGCGGCTATACTGCTGTCACCTATTACAGACGCAAATTCCGATGTGCTCATCAATGAAATAATCGCCTCCAACGGTTCCTACTACCCGGATGAAGACGGCGATTACGAAGACTGGGTGGAGTTGTACAATGCGGGCGATTCCGAGGTGAATATCGAGGGCTGGGGCTTGTCCGACGACTATGACCGTCCCTTCCGGTGGGTCTTGCCCGACGTAACCCTGGAACCAGGTGCGTTTCTGGTCGTTTTCGCCTCAGGCAAGGACCGGCTCGACGGCCCCCACCTCCATACGAATTACAGTATATCCTCTGCGGGTGAGGAGGTGTTGTTAACTTCTCCGGACGGCACGATGGTGGATGAGGTCCCGCCCATTCCGATCCCACGCGACATATCGTATGGACGGCAACCGGATGGCGGTGCGGAGTTTTTCTTTTTCGACACGCCGACTGCCGGCACAAGCAACAACCAAACCGCCTACCTGGGTATTACCGAAGCGCCGGAATTTTCCCATGCAGGCGGTTTTTACCAAGAGCCCTTCCAACTGGAAATTACAGCCCCGGAAGAGTCCGCAGAGATATATTACACCTTCGATGGCTCCGTGCCTGATCCTGATTTATTGAAAGAAGAAACCGAAATTGTCTTTGGTGAGAACCTGGTGGAGAATGGGAGCTTTGAAACACCCGAGGCCCACCTCGCGCCCTGGCCAGGCTACTTCGGTCGGCTGGATCCCCCCATTGAAATACCGGGCTGGCGCTTTGAAGGGACCTATGGGCTGAATAACAACCTCAGCGGCCCCAATGACAGCGAACAGCGCAACCCCTTCCATGGACAGGGACGTCCCATCCCGGACGGGGGCCAGGTGCTGTTTCAACAAGGTCGTGGTGAAAAAACCGCCACCCAAAGTATCCAGGGACTGGAAGACGGCAAGCTCTATGAAATCGCTTTTTATGTAGGCACCCGACCAGGCAATCCGGGTATGGACATGCGGGCGACGCTGGGCGACCTGGAGCTGCACCCGTTAAGCCGCTTCAATATACAGGGCGCGTATCAACGCATCGCTTATTTCTTACGCTACGACGGCGAGGTGGTGGGCACGCCTGATCTGACCTTCTTCTCGGAATACCCGCCCGGCGGCGATGTCACAATCCTCTATGATCATGTACAGGTGCGTGAGGTGCTTTCAGGCGTGGAGATGCCGGAAGACACGATCATCATACCCAGCGAGCAACCGGCCCAAGCCTCATATGCCTACAAGAACAGCTATCCGGAAAACGTCGGCACGCCTTTTGGTCCACTGCTGTACCGCCCCTATGAAGTCTTTGAATACGACGGCCCCATCGATATTGAAGATCGCTCCAACGATCTTAATGATCTGTCGACGATCAACGCCCATTGGCGAACCCAGCCGCAATTGCCCAGCGACACCGTTTTCAAGGGCACGGCAGTCCGCGCCATCGCTGTGCGCCCCGGCTATCTTCCCTCGAAAACCATTACGCACAGCTATTACGTGCACCCGGAGATAGGTAGTCAGTTTACGGCAGATATCGTTTCGATTGTTACCGACGAAAAAAACCTCTTCGGCTATGAAGAGGGCATCTATGTCGCCGGCAAACGTTTCGACGACTGGCGCGCGGCGAACATGGACACGCAGTCCGGCTGGTCCACACACGGCAACTACTTTGGTCGTGGGCGGGAATGGGAGCGTCCCGCGCATGTCGAGCTGTTTGCCCAGGGCAGCGGCGCCCGGATTTTCAGCCAGAATCTCGGGTTACGCATCCACGGCGGCTCCAGCCGTCTGCGCACGCCGAAGTCGCTGCGCCTTTATGCCCGCAATGCCTACGACGATACCGACGTCATGGCCTTCCCCTTCTTCGAAGGCGCTGTCACCAAACACGATGGCAGTCCCCTGGAACATTTTACGCGGGTAAACCTGCGCACCGGCGGCCATATCCAGAATCATCTGCGCGACGTACCGGCGCACCTGCTCTTCGATGCCACAAAAGTGGAAATGATGCGCGCCCGTCCTGTCGCTCATTTCTTTAACGGGGAATTTATGGGCCTGTCGCATGTACGCGACCGCTTCGATCGCTATCACCTGCATCACAATTATGGGGTAGACCCAGACAATGTGGTCATTCTCTCCGGACCAAATACCCCGGTCAATACCGGCCGCCTGGACGAAGGTACGGTGGAAGATTTGGCGCTCTGGAACGACATGTGGGACTTTGTCACGGAAAACGACATGCAGAATCCCACGAACTATGCGGCCCTGGAACAGATGCTGGATATCGACAGCTATATTGACCTACAGATTGTCTTTATCTACCTCAACAACTGGGACTGGATGGGGCGCAAGCATTTTCGGATGTGGCGCGTGCGTGAGACCTCGGACGAACCCTATCAGGACGGCCGCTGGCGCGCCCATGCCTGGGACTTTGATGCTTCGCCCCGGGCGCATATACCAGGCAATGTCTTCGCCGACTTTGACTTCGACCTCATGATCAACGCCATCCACCCGACAGGCGGCGGCAATGGCTGGACCCATGGCTCGGCGGAACAAACGCTGTTTCTGCGCACCTTGCTTGAAAACGAAACCTTCTACAACCGCTTCCTGAACCGCTTTGCGGATCACATCAACACCACCTTCCATCCGGACCGGGTGAAGCAGACGGTGCAACAGGAATACGACAAGATCGCCGGCGACAACCACCACTTCCGTCGCAGTTTCCACCGGGACGCCGCACCGCAAAACACCTACAACGACTGGATGCAATTCGCCGACCTTAGGCCCGGTTATGTGCGCAATCAAATCCAAACCCATTTCGAACTGCCCGGCCAGGCCGATGTCCAATTGAATGTCTCTAATCCAGACGGGGGCCACATCCGGGTGAACACGCAAAACATTCATCCCGATACCCCCGGCGTCAAAGAAGACAGCTACCCCTGGAGCGGCGTATATTTCCAGGGAATCCCCATTGAAGTGGAAGCCGTCCCGGCTCCTGGCTACCTCTTCAGCCATTGGGAAGGCCTGCCTGACGGCACGCCGGCACGGACAACCCTGGAAGTAAATGGCGACGTTAATCTGGTCGCCCACTTCGAGGAAGCGCCCCCGCGCCATCTACTGCATTACTGGCACTTCAACATGGATGAAATGCCG
>SKJD01000219.1 GCA_007116095.1 Candidatus Hydrogenedentota bacterium | reverse complement strand
CGCCAGTTCCGCCAGAAATGCCAAAAAGGACTGTTCACCCCCTGCGCTGGCTGCTGCTTCCTGGAACACAAGGAAGACCGGAAGGCCGTCACCGCCACCCCGGCCGCCGCCACCGTCGGTCAGTAAGGACATTTCATCGCTCTCGCACTTCGGGAGTATCCCCGGGTACAGACTGTGGACGATGCAACTTGAATCGCCAGGCGGCTCAAGAATACCTATGTCCACGCAGCTCGCTCCTGTCCGCATCGCTCATGAGGCGCTCCCGAACCTGAATCCGTCATGGCGCTCCAGTTTTATCGCAGCAGCCAAAATCTGCTATACTTGGCTCTAATTGATACGTTTCGCAGGCATCACTGTGACGTTCAATTCACATCGACAACGAAATTAGAACTTTGGGGCTGTGCGAAGCAGCCCTTGTTTGTGTGTGCCAGTCGTTAGAATTCGCAATGCGCCCGTATCGGGCAGGCAGGCAGCCGATATGCCGGATGTTCCGGCACTAGCCCGGGGACGCATTGATCGGAATGGGAGATTATGGAAAAAATATACGTTTCAGAGGAAGGCTTGAACAAGCTACAGGCCGAGCTGGATGAGATGAAGCAGCGCCGCGTCAAGGTTGCGGATACAATCGAGTATGCGCGGTCATTGGGCGATTTGAAGGAAAACGCCGAATACCATGCAGCCAAGGAAGAACAGGCCATGTTGCATGCCAAAATCAAAGATGTCGAAGACCAGGTGTCGCGTGCGGTCATTCTGGACACCAGCGAACTGGACACCGGCAAGGCCTACGTTGGCTCCACTGTCAAGGTACTGAACAAGAAAACCAACCGGGAAATGACCTTTATGCTGGTCAGCCCCGTGGAGGCGGATGCGGATGGCGACAAGCTCTCCGTTCAATCACCGGTGGGCAAGGCCTTGCTCGGCAAGGCGGTCGGTGACGTTGCCGAAGTGAACGCGCCGGCCGGGCTCGTTGAATTTGAGCTGCTGGAAATTACGTATACTTGACGACGAAGAACGGGCTGCACCGCCCATAACGCGGTCAGCCCATTTTGCTGCCTGCAACAAACGACTACCGCTTCCATTTTCCTGATTCCGCTCCATGACCGACCGCTTTGCCAATGCCGTTGTTGTATCTTTCCCGTTTGCACCGTTTATTTGAGAACCCAAAACACAGGTACAGTTGAATTATGCCCAAACGCACCGATATCAAAAAAATACTTCTGATTGGTTCTGGCCCCATCGTCATCGGCCAAGCCTGTGAATTTGATTATTCCGGCACCCAGGCCTGCAAGGCCTTGCGCGAGGAGGGCTACGAAGTAATTCTGGCGAACAGCAACCCGGCCACAATCATGACGGACCCGGAAACCGCGGACCGCGTATATATCGAGCCGCTGACCGTGGAGTTTCTGGAGCGCATCATCGCACGGGAACGCCCGGACGCCGTGCTGCCGACGGTAGGCGGCCAGACCGCACTAAACCTGGCGGTCAATCTGGCGGAGCAAGGCATCCTGGAAAAGTACGGCTGCGAATTGATCGGCGCCCGTATCGAGGCCATCCAGAAAGCCGAAGACCGGGGACTCTTCAAAGACGCCATGATCCGCTGCGGGCTGGACCTGCCACTGAGCCAGGTCGTCCACAGCTATGAAGAGGCCCGGGAGTTCGGGGAGCAGGTCAACTTTGCCGCGGTCATCCGCCCTGCCTTCACCCTGGGCGGCTCGGGCGCCGGCCTCGCCTTCAACAAGGAAGAATACGAGGCGGCGGTCAAACACGGCCTGGACGCCAGCCCGGTCAATGAGGTGCTGATCGAGGAGTCACTCGTCGGCTGGAAAGAATTCGAGCTGGAGGTCATGCGTGACCTGCACGACAACGTGGTCATCATCTGCTCCATCGAGAACATCGATCCGATGGGCGTGCACACCGGCGACAGCATCACGGTAGCACCAGCGCAGACCCTGACGGACAAAGAGTATCAGGCCATGCGGGACGCATCCATCGCCGTGATCCGCGAGATCGGCGTGGATACCGGCGGCTCGAACGTGCAATTCGCGGTGCATCCGAGTACCGGGCGTATGGTCATTATCGAGATGAACCCGCGGGTCTCGCGCAGTTCGGCCCTGGCCTCCAAGGCCACGGGTTTCCCCATCGCCAAGATCGCCGCCAAACTCGCCGTGGGGTACGCCCTCAACGAAATCCCCAACGACATCACCCGCAAGACGCCGGCTTCCTTTGAGCCGACCATCGATTACGTCGTAACAAAGATGCCCCGTTGGGCCTTCGAAAAATTCCCCGGGGCCGAGCCTTTCCTGACGGTGCAGATGAAGAGTGTCGGCGAGACCATGAGCATCGGGCGCACCTTTAAGGAATCGCTGCAGAAGGCGATTCGCGGCCTGGAAATCAACCGGGATGGCTTCGGCTTCGATGGCAAACACAAGCCCCTGACGGACAACACAGATCCGGAAGCGGAAAAGAAGGCGCTGCTCAAGGCAATCATCACGCCCAGTCCGAGCCGTATACTCCAAATTGCGCAGGCCCTGGAACTCGGGGCCACGGTGGAAGAGATTTTTGACGCCACCTGGATAGACCCCTGGTTTGTGCGCCAAATGCAGGAAATCGTGCAGGAGGGCCAGGCCTTGGGCACAATGCCCCCCGACAACACCGACACCCTGCGCCAGGCCAAACGCCTGGGCTTCTCGGACTTCCAGCTCGGCAAAATCTGGGGGCTGCACGAAGATGAGGTGCGCGCCCTGCGCAAGAAGCATCAGATCATCCCCGGCTACCGCCTGGTGGATACCTGCGCCGCCGAGTTTGAGGCCTACACCCCGTATTACTACTCCACCTACGGCGACGACGACGAGGTGTTGCCTGCAGAGAGTGAGCGGATTATTATCCTGGGCGGCGGCCCGAACCGCATCGGGCAGGGCATTGAATTCGACTATTGCTGTGTGCACGCCGCCTTTGCCCTGAAGGAAGACGGCTATGAAACGGTGATGGTTAACTGCAACCCGGAAACCGTCTCCACGGACTACGACACCTCGGACCGCCTCTTCTTCGAGCCGCTGACCTTTGAGGATGTCATGAACATCATCGACCGGGTGCAGCCGAAGGGCGTGATCGTGCAGTACGGTGGACAGACCCCGCTGAACCTGGCCGAACGGCTGGAGGCTGCCGGGGCGCCCATTATCGGCACCTCGCCAGACAGCATCGCCCGGGCCGAGGACCGCAAGCGCTTCCGGGAGGTTGTGGAAAAGCTGAACCTGATTCAGCCAGCCAACGAAACCGCCACCTCGCCGGATGAGGCCATCGT
>SKJD01000192.1 GCA_007116095.1 Candidatus Hydrogenedentota bacterium | reverse complement strand
GAAGTTATGGGTTTGCAGGGGATCAGCACGGCTTCGGAGTATGGCCTCCAGGACATGGAACGGCTGGTGCAAATCATTATTGAACGAGATATCAAGGCTATCTTTGTGGAGAGCTCCATCAGCACACGGGGCATGGAAGCTTTGCTTGCTGGGGTTCGCGCCCGTGGGCAAACGTTGGAAATCGGGGGAGAGCTCTACGGGGATGCATTGGGGGAGCCGGGTACGCCCGTGGGGACTTACCTGGGAATGTTCCGGCATAACGTAGTGACGATCGTGGAGGCGCTCCGATGAATTATGTCTTAGAAACCGCACCACCCATTGAGGTACACGATTTGACGGTGGTCTACCACCATCTGCCGGTGCTCTGGGATGTGGATGTGAGCTTCCCACAGGGTAAGCTGATCGCTGTTGTTGGTCCGAATGGCGCTGGAAAAAGCACGCTCATCAAAGCGATTATGGGCTTGATCCCGCTGGCCTCGGGCTACGTGCGCTTTTATGGGAAAGCTTCTCCGAAGGCAGCCTACAATGTGGCCTATGTGCCGCAACGGGGTTCAGTGGACTGGGACTTCCCGACCACCTGCTATGATGTCGTGCTCATGGGACGTTATGGTCATCTCTCCCTTTTCGGACGACCACGCCGGAGAGATCGACAAATCGCCATGGAAGCACTGGAGAAGGTGGGGATGGCGGCCTATGCGAATCGGCAGATCAGCCAGCTCTCCGGGGGACAACAGCAACGGGTATTTCTGGCGCGCGCACTGGCGCAACAGACTTCGGTCTATCTGATGGACGAGCCTTTTGCCGGGGTGGATGCCGCCACGGAGCGTACGATCATAAGCCTGCTTCAAGACCTGCGTGGAAACGGCGCTACCGTCGTAGCAGTGCACCACGACTTGCAGACGGTACCGGAGTACTTTGACGAAGTTCTCCTGCTTAATCTACGCGCAGTGGCGTATGGCCCGGTATCGGAGGTATTCACGGCGGAGAATCTACAGAAAACCTATGGCGGTCGCTTACCGATGTTGACCGAGGTGGCGGAGAGGCTGCGCCAGAAAGAATGGCGTGGGCGGGAAGACGATGATGTTTAATCATGCTTCCATCTTGCCGACGGTTACGCAGGTCTGGGGCGCCGATCTCCCGCATTGGTTGCGCTTTTTCACCTTACAGAGTGCGAATGTCGTTTATGTGTTACTCGGATGTGTTGCCCTGGGCATTGGCGCTGGGCTTATCGGGAGTTTCTCCTTTCTCCGGAAGCGTTCCCTTATCGGTGATGCGCTGGCCCATGCGGCCTTGCCGGGCGTCTGCATGGCCTTCATCCTTTCGGGTACCAGAGACCCCTGGATCATTCTTCTGGGCGCGACTGTATCCTGTTGGCTGGGCGCCATATCTATTGACCTGATTGTCCGCCATACCCGCTGTAAGGAAGACAGCGCCCTGGGCATGGTGCTCTCCGTCTATTTCGGTATCGGTATTGTATTGCTCACCTACATTCAGCAGCGGGGCGGCGCAGCCCAGTCCGGACTGGACAACTTTCTGTTCGGACAGGCGGCGGCCATGGTCCCTCGGGATGTCTGGGTGATCAGTACGGTCTCATTTATGTTATTGCTGGGTGTCATAATCCCCTACAAAGAGCTGAAACTGATTACCTTCGACCCGGAATTCGCCCGCGCCATCGGGATGCCGGTGAAATGGATTGAAGTCTATCTCGCTACCCTGGTCGTGCTTGCAGTGGCCATTGGCTTGCAGGCGGTGGGCGTGGTGCTCATGGCGGCCTTGCTCATGACTCCGGCAGCGGCAGCCCGCTACTGGACCCACCGGCTCGATATTATGCTTATTCTTGCGGCGGCTTTCGGGGCCGTCAGTGGTGTGCTGGGAGCCTATGTGAGTTATCTCAGCCCCAAGATGCCGACGGGGCCCTGGATGGTCATCGCGGTGACCTTCATTTTCATAATTTCACTGCTCTTTGCGCCGGAACGCGGTATGGTGGCGCGTTGGCGACGTCAAGCCCGGCATCGCAATAAAACGTTGCATGAGAATGTGCTGCGCACGCTGTACCTGATCGATGAAGGCAATGAAAACTGGGGGAATATGCACAGCATGGATGTATTGATGAAACGCCGCACCTTGCCCCCGCGTGTCATGGGCGGTGCATTATCGCATTTGAAGAAAAAGGGCCTGGTGCAGGAGCCTAGCGACGGCAATTTCAGGCTTACCGAACGGGGCATTCGCCGGGCGGCGCGCCTGACACGATTGCATCGCTTGTGGGAGCTTTACCTGACCCGGAAACTGGAGCTGCCCTCGGACCATGTACACGCGGACGCCGAGGAAATCGAGCACATCATCACGCCCGAAATGGAGCGAGAACTGGCGGCGACCCTGGAGAATCCCGAAGTTGACCCGCACCGGCGTTCTGTGCCTGGACCTACGGAAACTGTAGACAGCAGTGAGGACTCACGACCATGATGTTTTGGGATATGGGAGCAAATGGATTTCGTGCGGTATTCCAGGCCGATGCCCTGGGGCTCTGGATCATGCTCACCGGTTCGCTGGTTGCCGCGGCCTGTGCGCTGGTGGGGGTATTTCTGGTGCTTCGACGGATGTCGATGCTGGGGGACGCCATCAGCCACTCGGTCTTGCCGGGTATTGCCCTCGCATTCATACTGACCGGCTCACGTCATGTAGTTCCCATGCTCATCGGCGCAGCGGCCTTGGGCATACTCACGGCATTTCTTACAGATGTGTTGAATCGCCAGGGCAAGTTGCAGAACGACGCGGCTATTGGCGTTACCTTCACCTGGCTCTTTGCTATTGGCGTCATCCTGATCAGCCGCTATGCCGGGCATGTCGACCTCGACCTGGATTGTGTGCTGTACGGGGAGATTTTGTATGCGCCCTTCGATACCTGGACCCTGTGGGGCGCCAATATGGGGCCACGGGCGGTGTGGATGATGGGCTTTGCTACGGTGGCCAACCTGTTATTTATCGTATTGGGTTGGAAACAGCTCAAACTCTGCACCTTCGACGCTGGACTCGCGGCATCGCTGGGTTTCAGCGTCGCGGTATGGCACTATCTGCTTATGGGGTTTGTCTCCTTGACCACCGTGGCGGCCTTTGAGAGTGTCGGGGCCATTCTGGTGGTGGCCATGCTGATAGTTCCGGCGAATACAGCCTACTTGTTGACGGATCGGCTCTGGCTTATGACGTTGCTCGCGGTGCTGACCGGGGTGTTGTCCGCCATTGTGGGCTATGGGTTCGCCGCCGCCATTGATGCGTCCATTGCCGGGGCGATGGCCACGGTAAGCGG
>SKJD01000121.1 GCA_007116095.1 Candidatus Hydrogenedentota bacterium | reverse complement strand
TGGCGCCGGAGTGGAGCTGGCCCTATACCGGCCTGGGCAGTTTGCTGGCCCGACACACCCTGGGCCGTACGGAGGAGGCGGAGGCGGCATTGCGCAAGGCCATTACGCTGGACCCGCGCTGGAGTCGGCCGCATATTAATCTGGCGGTCATGCTGCGCCTGGAGGAGCGCTACGAAGAGGCCGAAGAGGAGGCGCTCATCGCACTGGCGTTGAACCCGGAAAGCATCGCCATACACAACAACTACGCCAACCTCCTCCTGGCCATGGAGCGCTATGAGGAGGCGGAGCGGCATTACCGGAAGGCCATTGAACTCGGCCTGGACCACCCCAAGCCATATTACAACCTGGCCTGCCTCTACAGCCTGATGGGGGATGTGGACGCCGCCCTGCGCTATTTGCAGGAAGCGGTGGACCGTGCGGATATTTTGCGGGATGACGCCCTGCGCGACAGCGACTTCGATCCCATCCGGGAGGATTCGCGTTTTATAGATATCGTGCACGGCGAGTAAGACACCGTGCAACGTGTCGCCATTTTTCATCGCATGCGCAGGGGGGTGCGTTTGGCCTCAGGGCATGACTTCCATGTACAATGGCAACCGGGCCGGGGATGGGGCGACAATTACGTGACCTGTACGCACAGGATACCCGCAACTTGCTTCCCTAGCACACTGCCATACCGAAAACTGGCATCCTGCAGGCAAACGACAAGGAGATGGATGTGAGTAATATTGGAATTGCATTACAGCTTTACACGCTTCGAGAAGAGGCCGCCAAGAACCTGGAAGATACACTGAAGCGTGTCCGTGATACCGGCTTTGATTATGTCCAATGGAGTGGCATGCCCGACTTGCCCCCGGAAAAAATCCGGGTCATGTTGGATAACGTTGGCCTCAAGGCGATCTCCGGGCATTATCCCCTCGAAGACTTTGAGCACAATATCGACGAGGCCGTGGCCTACTGGCACATCGTCGGCGCGCCGGATGTCGCCGTGGGGAGCATGCCCAAGGATAACCACAAGGACATCCGCCTCTGGGACCTGGGTGCGCAGCGTCTGGAAAGTATCGGCGCCAAGCTGCGGAGTCACGGGTTGCGCTTTTCCTACCACAACCATGCCTTTGAGCTGGCCTGCTTCGAAGGCTCGACCAAGAGCAAGCTTGATCGTATTTTCCTGCACACCCGCCCCGTCCATGTCTGCGCGGAGCTGGATGTTGCCTGGTTGCAGGTCGGCGGCGCCGACCCGGCTGAAGTGGTGAAGCGCTATGCCGGGCGCTGCCCGATCATCCACGTCAAGGACCTCACCGCCGAATGCACCGAAGAGAACCCGCAGTTTGTGCCGCTGGGTACTGGTATCCTGGACTGGGAGGCCCTCTTTGACGCCGGGGAAGAGGCGGCGGTGGAATGGTATGTCTATGAACAGGATACGGTCTCAGAGAATCCTTTTGAAGACATCCGTATCAGCTACGAATTTCTGAGCGCCCACGCATGATCACGCAACACGGTGGGGTGGCGCGCTATAATGCTGTCATGGAACGAACCCGAACCTGAAGCCAGGCTATAGAGAGGATGAGCCGATGAGTTTGGAAACACCTGCATTGCAATTGTATTCCGTCCGCGATCATATGGGGAACGACCCGGAAGGTACGCTGAAGAAATTGCGGGAAATCGGCTACCAGCACGTCGAGCTGGCCGGTACCGCGGGCATGTCGCAGGAAGCCTTCAAGGGCGTGCTGGATGAGCTGGACATGAAGGCGGTAGCAACCCACCAGTCCTTCAATCATGTGGTCAACAATGTGGACGCTGTGATCAGCGAAGCCCGGCTCTTCGGCATGGAATACGTCGTGATTCCCTGGCATCGCGCCGACAGCGCCGAGGGCTGGGCGGAAGCCGGCAAGCGGATGGGCCAGGCGGGCGAGGTGCTGCGCGAAGCCCGTGTTCGGCTCTGCTACCACAACCACGGCCATGAATTCGATACCTTCGACGGCAAGAGCGCCTTCGACATCATTTTCGACAATGCCGACCCCGAGTGCCTGGGGCTGGAACTCGACACCGCCTGGGCGGCCATCGCCGGGGAGGATGTCCCCGCGCTGATCACCCGCTTCACTGACCGCATGCCCCTGGTCCATCTCAAGGACTACAAAGTGGTCGGCGACAGTAATGTCCTGACCGAGCTGGGCAATGGCGTCATGGACTGGGATGCGATCCTCGCGGCTTGTGAGACCGCCGGTGTCGTCTGGCACATCGCCGAGCTTGACCAGTCCGAAACGGACTCCCTCGAAAGCGCGGAGGTCAACTATAACTTCATACGCGGCAAAGCCGGTTGACGCCGGACTGACCGCGCCAAATACCGGATATACCTCAACGTAGCGACGCCTTCCCGCCGCTGCGTTTTTTATTTCAATCTTTATGTGGGCTGACGAAGGATATGTTACGCAGGCTTTTTTTTCCTGCCTGCCATAACATCACGTTGAATTTACTGGACATCCCGCCATACGCTTGGCGCGGGCGCGGGGGTGGGTGTATACTGAGGCGCGGTCTCCGGTGAGGGGTTGAATTCAGTGGTGCTGTGCTGTGAAACGAGGAGTATGTGCAATGGGTATCTGGGGTTGTCTGCGGCGTATTGGTTGGGGCTGTTGCGGGGCGCTGTTCCTCTTGTTGGGGTTGCCGGCCTGTGGGGCGGAGACGGTGGAGGTTGCGATGCGGGACGAAACCCTGCTCACGACGGATATCCACCTGCCAGCCACTGGGGAAGGCCCTTTCCCGACGATTCTCGTTCGCAGCACCTATGGCCGGAACCACCCGCAATTTATTGAACCTTACCTGGAGCGGGGTTATGCCGTCGTGATGCAGGACGTGCGGGGCATGGGCGACAGTGAAGGGGAAGCCTATGTCTTCCGGGCGGACGGCTGGCAGCCGGGCCTGAAAGACGCCGCGGATACCGTGGCCTGGCTGTTGGCGCAGCCCTGGTGTGACGGCCGGATCGGGACGGTGGGCGGCTCGGCGCTGGGCATTACGCAGATGTTGATGGCTCCGGTGACGCCGGAATTCCGGGCGAATGTACCGGAGGTGGCGGCGACGAATTTCTACCACGACATCGCCTACCAGGGCGGGGTCTTGCGCAAAGAACTGTTGGAGAACTGGTTTCCGTTGATCGAGCAGCCGGCAATGCTCGACCGCTACAAGGCGGAGCCGGTCTACAACGATTTCTGGGGCTACTACGATGTTGCTTCAAAAGCCCCGAATATCGAGACGCCGGGGCTCTTTCTCGGGGGCTGGTACGACATCTTTCAGCAGGGGACCCTGGACGC
>SKJD01000133.1 GCA_007116095.1 Candidatus Hydrogenedentota bacterium | reverse complement strand
CATCCAGACTGCCCCGCGTCCGAGAGGTCATCCGCCCCCAAGCGTCGTAGGCAAAGTTTGTGGTTGTACCGTCCACCGTCATCGTGGTCTGCTCATTCGCATCGTTGTAGGTGACGCTGGTTGCAAATCGTTTTGGACCTGAATCGCTTGCCAGGTTACTTGCTGGGATAATGTAAGGTGCCAAATCTACTGGTCAATTTCGTTTCTCAGTGCTTCTAGCATGGACTTCAGCATCGGAATCTCGTCCTTAATGATGCTCCATAGGGTATCATTGTCAATACCAAGATATCCGTGGATAAGACGATTACGCGTTGCAATGATCATACGCCATGGAATTTCAGGGTGCGCAGTGCGGACTTTCTCCGGAATATGGGAGGCGGCTTCACCTATCAACTCCAAGTTCCGTACCGTGGCGTCGTACGTAAGGCCACTGGCAACAAAGGCCTCCTGCTCGAGGCCCTCGGTATATGCCAACACGCGCTCCGCAAAACTGATCATGTCTGCTACATAAAAACGCCATGCACGCTTTCTGCCCTCAGACATGGACTTGCTCTTCTTCCACATAGGGGCGCAATTCTCGCCGCAGGGCTTTCTCGGTAACCAGGTCAACAGGACAACCCAGCCTATCTTCAAGATAGAACAAGACCCCAAAATAGCGCTTAGACGTAGCAGGACCGTCGAAACTGACCAAAATATCCACATCGCTATCTTGATGCGCGGTATCGCGGGCAACTGATCCAAACAAGGTCAGCCCTGTTACGTCATAGCGCGCCTCTAACGCTGGCTTGCTGTCACGAAGTATTTCAAGAATTTTCTGTCGATTCATGTGAGCACTCCTTTTCTAACTACCATGATAGCAAAACCAAGCCAAAATTGGTAACAGCGGTTAGAACCCACAATGATCTTGAAGTTATTTAAATGCTAATAATTCTAGTTAAATAGCTCGTAAACAAAAACAGACAATGGAACATTAGGGTTTAATAATAAACGAAAAACAAGAAGCAATAAAAATGCACCCCAACACAATTTATAAAATTTCCCCATTGAACTATGCATTATTAATATTGCGCAATAACTCATTAGAAATAATTCCGCAGCATGTAATAGCAGATTATGCTCAAGATTTAAAACTTCATCAAGAAATACAAGCGTAGAAAGAATCAGTAGCACCAATAGTTTATAAATATTTCGACTTTTAAGCAACAAACTTTTCATGTTATGCAGCTTTCGTATTTCGGATTACTTTTTTGCAGCAACTGTTTACTTTTAACAACAATTCGTCAACAATTTATTACCACAACGTCTTGAAGTGTTTCTGCATAGATTAATTACTAGTTCAAACTTATATGAATGTAGTTTGCGGCGTAGCAATACTATAAAAATCAGGAAGTTGTATCCTTGCCTCGCCCGGGAAATCCGACGTGACCTGCGAAAGAAAACTGCCATAACGCCAGGCATCGTAGGCAAAGTTTGTTGTTGTACCATCCACCGTCATCGCAGTCTGCTCATTCGCATCGTTGTAGGTGAAGCTGGTGGTGCTATGGTCTGGATACCCCGCCATGGCTGCATTGTCCCCAATGGGCTGTTCCAAGTCGGTATTCGCGTAACTTAACGCATCGTATTACATAATCTGTGCTCCGTTATATCACATTTTGCACAGTAATACAATATTTTGGTTCGTCGGGGTGCAGCGTTTCCCGGCGTTGCTGCGCCACGGCATGGACTTTAGCCCCCCAAAACCGGTAAAATTGGGCTACTAATGCGCTTTCCCGGGCTTTACCTTGCGAAAGCCGTATCTTTTATCCCTATACTCACTTTCACCCATGCTGCAACCACCTGGAGGGGATTTCCATGCCGCGTCGAGACGATATCCACAAGGTTATGATTATCGGTTCCGGTCCGATTGTTATCGGACAGGCCTGCGAGTTTGACTATTCCGGCACGCAGGCCTGCAAGGCGTTGCGGCAATTGGGCTATGAAATCGTGCTGGTGAACTCGAATCCAGCGACAATCATGACGGACCCCGGCCTGGCGGAATTTACCTATGTCGAGCCGTTGAACCCGGCGACCCTCGAGAAAATCATTGCCAAGGAAAAGCCGGATGCCTTGCTGCCCAACCTCGGCGGCCAGACCGGCCTGAACCTGGCCTCGGAGCTGTCGGAAAGCGGGGTGCTGGCCAAGCACAACGTGAAGATCATCGGCGTGGACATTGACGCCATAAAGCGGGGCGAAGATCGAGAAACCTTCAAGGCGACGATGGCGGAGCTGGGCATTGAGGTCGCGCAAAGCGAACTGGCCTATACCGTGGAGGAAGCGGAGCAGATCGCCGAGACCTTGGGCTATCCGGTGGTGATTCGCCCGGCCTATACCCTTGGCGGCACGGGGGGCGGCCTGGTTTATAACGTCGAAGAACTGCGCACCGTCGTTTCCCGGGGGCTGGCGCTGAGCATGGTCGGCCAGGTCCTTGTCGAGGAATCTATCCTGGGCTGGGAAGAGCTGGAAGTCGAAGTGGTGCGGGATTCCAAAAACCAGATGGTGGCGGTCTGCTTCATTGAGAATGTGGACCCGATGGGCGTGCATACCGGGGACTCCTTCTGTACGGCGCCGATGTTGACCGTACCGGAATCCGTGCAACAGCGCTTGCAGGACTCCGCCTTCCGCATTGTCGAGGCCATTGAAGTTATCGGCGGCACCAACGTGCAGTTCGCGCATGATCCCGTCTCAGACCGTATCGTGGTGATAGAAATCAACCCGCGCACCTCTCGTTCCTCCGCGCTCGCGTCCAAGGCGACCGGCTTCCCCATCGCGCTGATTTCGGCGCTGCTGGCCGGGGGCCTGACGCTGGACGAGTTGCCCTACTGGCGGGACGGGAGCCTGGAGAAATACACCCCCTCCGGCGAATATGTCGTGGTGAAGTTTGCCCGCTGGGCCTTCGAGAAATTCAACAATGTCGAGGACAAACTTGGGACCCAGATGCGTGCCGTGGGCGAGGTGATGAGCATCGGGCGTAATTACAAGGAAGCGCTGCAGAAGGCGATTCGCTCACTGGAAATCAACCGCTACGGCCTGGGTTTCGCGAATGACTATTACGAGCAATCGAAAGAATCCCTGCTGCGCGGGTTGAGCACGCCGACGAGTGAGCGGCAGTTTATCATCTACGAGGCCCTCCGCAAAGGCGCGACCATCGAAGAGATTCACGAACGGACGAGTATCCATGCCTGGTTCCTGGAGCAGATGCAGGAGCTGGTACAGCTTGAGGCGCAAATCCTCCAGCACAAGGGCCAGTTGCTTCCCGACGATCTGCTG
>SKJD01000172.1 GCA_007116095.1 Candidatus Hydrogenedentota bacterium | reverse complement strand
TTTTTCACAAATAGACATTATCCGTCAAGTAAAATAGGAATATTAAAAAATACTTGTTTGGCGTATTTTCTGGCGGTAATATCATAAATACACCCAGAAATAATAAGTAAAACTATTTATGAGTAAAGTGTAAATGTGGATTGATTTTTTCAGTATTGCCATTGGCTGTTAGTTTCAAATATTCTATATTACGGTTTGTGAAAAGATCTTGCGATTCTTGTTTAAGTCGATGTTCTGCTAATTGGACATACTTGGGTTCTATTTCTACGCCAATACTGTTTCTTCCAGATTTCATTGCTGCTGCCATAGTTGTACCAGTTCCAGTAAATGGATCAAGTACAGTATCTCCTGTGAAGGAAAACATTCGAATAAGGCGATAGGCTAGTTCAATTGGAAATGGTGCAGGATGTTCTTTAGTTGATGCGCCTGATAAAGTCCAAAACTGTTGGAACCATTTATTGAAATCCTCTTTGTTTATTCGACTTAGTTTTCTCTGTTCTTCGGTTGGCTTTCTGTATCCGCCAGGTTTGCGCTGCATCAGAATAAACTCAATATCATTCTTAATTATGGCATTTGGCTCATATGGTTTCCCAAGGAATTTTGATCCATTACTAACTTCATAAGAAGCGTTTGATATCTTATGCCATATGATGGGATTTAAATTATCGAAACCTAATTTTCGGCATTGAACGCTAATGTCAGAATGAAGAGGAACGACTACGTGACGCCCTGCATTCTGTCTTCTGGAAAGGCATACGTCCCCTACAACACAAACCATTCTTCCTCCTGGCACCAAAATACGATAAATGTGCTGCCATACTTTTTCGAGTTCACTGAGAAATATCTCATAATCTGGCATATGTCCCATCTGAGATGGATTGTTTTCATATCGTTTTAGTGCCCAATAAGGTGGTGAAGTTACAACAAGATGGATCGATTCATCTTTGATGAAAGAAAGATCACGTGCATCACCCAATATTAATTGATGATTAGTTTCCGAGATATTTACATTAAGATCCTGGGTGCTCATGGCTTATTACCTTTTAGATGTGCGGCGAAAGATGACGCAAAACGATAAAATCCGATATCAGGACAAGGTTCATAATACTTGCCGTTTATTCCTTCATCCTGCTTTGAAGTGAGGAATGCGGTGGCATCATAAAGTCGCTCATGAACGAGTTTCTTGCAGAATATTTCATACCGTTTTGCGTAGGAAGCATTGCGATATTCTGGAAAGACCTCGAAATGTGGTTCTCTAACAGATATGGGCCTTTGAGATTGAGTGCATTCTTCAAGCAGAAATATATACCCCAACCATGGGCGGACAGTTCTCTTATAAGCATTTTCTCGAAAAGCTGTCCATAAATCTAATGCACTGCCTATCGCTTCTTCAGTTCGATTATTGAAATTGCTACCGAAAGATGGTCCAACTTGCGACTTTGCCTCGATTGCAGCCAGAAGAACCCCTTCAAGCACTATAAGCAAATCCCACTCTTTTGTTGGCCTGAAGTAACCGGGCAATTCGAGGGATCGGCTTTTGGTGTAAATAGCACTTTCTGGAACTTACGCGATATTTGCAAGTTTTACAAAAGCATTGATGAAACCATTCATTTGTGCGCCGCCGGTTACTGCACCACGAAAACCTTGATCTGTTATTCCAGAGTTCATTTGTTTCGTTGTTTGTGTTTTGCGAACTTGCCAGAAATGGGTAATGGCATCACTTGCAAGCGTCTTAGACATCTGCTCAGTGAGATTCATAGTGTCTCCATTGCTATTGTGTTCTACTGTAGCGCATTTTAGTGTTTCAGAGGTTTGCCCTCGGCAACTTCATTGATATCCAGAATGCGGTATATGTGAGTGGTGATTCCAATCGAATTACAGTTCGAATAACTTGCTCTTTTCATGAATCATAGTATACATCACCTGGGCGCGTCATCAAAGCGCAGCGCGGTGGCGATGTTAACGTCCCGCTACTTCCCGATGCAGAAGGAGGCGAAGATCGTGCCGAGGATTTCGTCGGGGGTGGTTTCGCCGGTGATTTCGCCGAGGGCCTGGAGGGTTTCCTGGATTTCGAAGGCGAGGAATTCGGGGGAGGCGTCGAGGAGTTCATCGGCGCGCAGAAGGCAGGCGTGGGCGCGGCGGAGGCTGTCTTTCTGGTGGGCGCGGGTGAGCATGGGCTGGTCGGCGGCCATGCCGGTGTTGCCGCGTAGCTGTTGGGCGAGCTGCGCTTCAAGGGCATCGAGGCCGGCGCCGGTGAGGGCGGAGACGGGGCATTCGGCGATGAAGGGGCCGGGTAGGTCCGTGGGTGTGGGGGCCGCAGCGGCGGAGTCGATGAGGTCGTATTTGTTCCACACGCAGAGGACGGGCGTCTCGAGTGGGGCGAGTTCCTCGGCGAGTTGGCGGTCCTCGGGTGTGGGCGGCGTCGTGGCGTCGAGTACGAAGAGGATCAGGTCGGCGCTGCGGAGGGTGTCGCGGGCGCGGTCGACGCCGATGCGCTCGATTTCGTCTTCGGTCTGGCGCATGCCGGCGGTGTCGACGAGCCGCGCGGGGATGCCCTGCAGGTTGAGGGTTTCTTCGAGACGGTCGCGGGTGGTGCCGGCGGTGGCGGTGACAATGGCGCGGTTGTCACGCAGCAGCGCGTTGAAGAGGCTGGACTTGCCGACGTTGGGCCGACCGACGATGGCGATCAGTGCGCCTTCGCGGTAGAGGCGGCCAGCTTCGGCGGAGGTCAGGAGTCGTTCCATGTGGGTGCGGCAGTCGCGAAGCGCCGCCACGAGCGATGCGTCGAGCAGCTCGGGGACATCGTCTTCCTCAGGAAAATCGACCACGGCCTCAATCCGCGCGAGGAGCTGCGCGAGGGTGTCGCGCATGCCGTGAATTTCCCGGGAGAGCACGCCTTCGGCGGCGGCATTGGCCGCGCGGAGACTGTCACGGGTGCGGGCGCGGATTTGATCGATGACGGCCTCGGCCTGCACCAGATCGATGCGCCCGTTCAGGAAGGCGCGTTGGGTGAACTCACCGGGCTGCGCCAGCCGGGCGCCTTGTTGCAGGGTCTCTTCCAGGATGGCATTGACCGGTCCCGCACCGCCGTGGCAGTGAATTTCCACGACATCCTCGCGGGTGTAGGAGTGGGGGGCGGGCATCCGCAGCACGAGTACTTCGTCCAGGCGTTGGCCCTGGGCGTCCACCACATGACCATGCAGGAGGGGCCGCTTGCTTTGGGCCAGGGAACGGCTGGTGGAGGAACGGAAAAGGCGGGCGGCGATTTGTATCGCCTCGGGACCGCTCAGCCGGACTATTGCCACCCCCCCTTCACCGGGCGGGGTGGCAATAGCGGCAATGGTGTCGTCTACCTGTTCGGAACGGGCAGTCACGCTGACGCCAGGCTCCCTGTCATGGTTAATACCGCTCAGGATTCATCCTGCTGCGGGGTTTCCGTCTCGGCGCCGGCGCCTTCGTTCTCGCTTTGGGGGCTGTCCTGTGCGGCTTCGGTGGCGTTGTCTTTATTGGCATTGCTGTTGTTGGCATTGCTGTTGTTCCGACCGCGGCCACCGCCATTACCCCGCTGGGCGTTGCGCGGGCTGATGACGATGCTCCGGTAAAGCGAATCGCCCAGGCTGAAGGTGCGTACTTCGTCGTCTTGCTGCAGGGTGAGGTGGACGATGCGGCGCTCCTGCGGGCTCAGCGGCTTCAGTCGCATGTTCCGCCGGGTATCCTTCGCCTTTTTGGCAAAATTACGGGCCATGTCTTCGAGGGTCTTGCGGCGGCGGTCGATATAGCCTTCTACATCCACCAGGACGCGCTCGGTATTCTCGGCGTTGTCTTCCTGCAGGGAGATCATCCGGTTGATCAGGTACTGGAGGGCATTCAGCGTGCGGCCCTTGCGTCCTATCAGAATAGCGCCGTCTTCCGAGGCGACATTCAGGCGGGCGCTGCCGTCATCGGCGCGGCTGAATTCGACCTGGGCGGTGATGCCCATCTTTTCAATAATGTCTTGCAGCAGTGCGGCGGCCTGGGCGCCCTGGTCGTCGGAGATGTTGACCGTCAGGTCTTCTTCGACGGCGTTGGGCGGCAAGGGTTCCGGTTCCGGCGGGGCTTGGGGGGCGTCTTCCTGGCGTGCAGCGGGGGCGGATCGCGGTGCTCGGGATTGATCCCGAGACTGATCTCTGGACTGATCCTTGGCCTGGTCCTTGTTGCTCCGGCTGCCGCCACGCTTGTTGCGTTCCGGGCGATTGTCCTTTGCGGCGTCGCCCTCTTGTTGCTGTTGCTGAGCGCCGCCGCCTCGCTTACGCTCCGAACGGCTGCCCTGGCGTTTTTCCGGCTTAGCTTCGGGTTTGCCCTCTACCTTCTCCCGGGCGTCTGGATTGCGACGGCCCCGGCCGCCACGACGACCCCGGCCTTCCTGCTGATCCTGGCCTTGGCCTTGCTCGCGTTTCTCCGGCCGTCCGGGCCGCTCTCCTTTTTCGCCGCCCCTCTCCGCTTTCTCTGGCCGGGAGGGCTGCTTGTCGGCGGCTTTGGGCGCATCGGAATCCTTGCGCGGGCGATCCCCGCCTTCTTTCCGGCTGCGCTCGGGGCGTTCCTGCCGATCACGGTCCTTTCGCGGTTTATCCGGAAGGGCATGCTCATCCGGGTGGTTTTCAATCGTGACTTGCACGACCACCGGCCGTGCGCCGAAGCCGAAGAGGCCTTTGCTGCCTTCGTCGACTATGGTAATATCATCGATTTCATACATCTCGACGCCGAGTGATTCGAGCGCCTTCTCAATGGCTTGCTCGCGCGTTTTTGCGCTTGTTTGTACTGTTCTCATACCAGAAATTTTCTCCAAACGGGCTGCTGCCGACGCCTCTCCGCCGCCATTGCCTCCCGGTCCTGTGTCCAGGCTCGTTTAATCATGTGTTCGCTTATGCCTCGTGGTGAAGCGGCGTGTTCCGGCGATTCGCCGTCGGGCCGCAGGGGAAGCCAGCTTATTTTCCGGATTTCTTCTTCTTGTTCTGTTTGGCTTCCCGGGCCATTTCGCGCTTTTTCACCTGGGCCGCGGCGTAGAAATTCCGCGGCTTTTTCGCAGGCTGCTTTTTCTTCTTCACGTCGACATCAATATCGACGCGGTGAATGAAAAAATTCTGCGCAATACCCAACAGCGTGCTGGTCAGGATGTACAGATTCAGTCCGGAGGCCATGTTGTAGCAGATGACACTGAACACAATCGGCATCAGCGTCATAATCATCTTCTGCTGCGGGGACTGCACGGTGGTCGTCGGCATCAGCTTCATGCTGGCCACCATGGCGAGTCCCATCAAGATGGGCAAGAGGTTGAAACTGTCCAGCGGAGTTTGCGCAAAGGGAACAGGAATGGAGAAGGGGAGACTGAACAGACGGTCCGGCTCGGAGAGGTCCTCAATCCACAGGATAAAGGGAGCCCGGCGCAGTTCGAAGGCGCTCCACAACATACGGTACAGGGCGATGAACACAGGCATTTGCAAAAGCAGCGGCAGGCAGCCGCCGAGCGGGTTCACATTCCGCTCCTTGTACAGCGCCATCATGCGCTTCTGCATTTCCTGGGCGTCTTCCCCGACTTCTTTCTTTATCTTCTCCATTTCAGGGGCCAGCTTTTGCATCTTCTTCATGCTGATCATGCTCTTGTAGGTCAGCGGGAACATGATCGTGCGCACGACAACGGTCAGGAAGATGATGGCGAGCCCGTAGTTGGCAATGGCGCTGCCGTAGAACCAGTTCAGGACCCCAAGCAGGAGCTTGGCGAACCAGTCCATAAATCCAAACATCGTAAAAAACTGCAAGACGGAATCGAGGCCATCCCAGGCTCCGCGCAGGGCGTCGAGCTGGGTTGGGCCGAGGTAGACCTGAAAGCTGCGTTGGTCTGTGCCGCCCGCGGGGATGTCCATCCGGGGCGCGCCGACCCCAACGCGGAAGCGCTCCGGCGTGCCGAGCGCCCAGCCGTGGGCTTCGTCAAAATCGGGGCGCATGGCGACCGCGAAAAAGGCGCTTTTGATCGCGACGAAATCCGGGGATAACACGCGCTCAGAAAAGGGATCGCCGGCTTGGGGCAGGCTGAGGTTGGCGGTGGGGAAGCTGTCCAGCGTTTCATCGCGTCGCCACAGCACCTCCTGCTGCACCCCGCGATCCGCGTCGCCGGATTCAACATTCGGGCCCCAATACAGGGAATAGGCGGGTTCGCGGGTGTCCAGGCCGAGCAGGCGGGGACGGGATTCCAGGTTGGTGAAGGACACATCCACATCCAGCACCATCGGCCGGTCGGAGAGTGCGAAGTGTTTTTCAATGCGCACCAGCTCCGGCACTTCAATGGAAAACATAACCGACTTGCCGTCTTCACCCGGTGTATAGTCCCAGTGGCGGTGGTCCAGCGCGTCGCCCAGAAAGTCTTCCATGAACATGAGGCCCATGGGGTAGACCGCATTGGCTCCCAGACCGGACTGATCCGGAACCAGTTGGACCGTGTCCGTGCCGTCGGCGCGCAAGACCAGGTGGGCTTCCCGCAGGCGGGCGCCCACGGGGGTGAAATGCAGGACAATATGGTCGTTGCTGAGTACGATGTCCTCATCCGGGGACGGCAATTCCGCCTCGGCAACCCGTGGGGGAAGCTGGCCGGCCAGGGGACTGTCGTCCTCGGGGCTGCGTTCCGTCTCCAGGCTTTCCATTACCCGGTCGACGGGGTCCCGTTCCTCCGGGGCTTCCCACTCCCGGGCAATTTGCTCGGGGTCCGTTTGCTCCGGCACATAGGTCGGCATGAAGAAGTAGGACCATCCGATTACGAGGAGGGTCATCAACAAGATCGCAAGGAACTGGTTGCGAAGCATTTGCTTGTCGCGGTTTTCATCACCCAGCAAGACTTTAATTCTCCCGCGCCTGTTCCGGTGGCTGGCCCGGCGTTTCGTACACCTCGACCGCGCCAGCCTTTCAGGCTGCTAAATTCAGATAAGATTGCGCTTTAGATGCCTGGCGGCGGCATTACAGGGACGGAACCTGACTGCCTGTCTGTGGCCTATTGCCCCAGGCTGGCTGTTCACTCCGGAAATACGCGCCGTTCATGGCGTCCGTTGTTTGGGGACGTCCTTTGGCGGGACCGGGTCCAGACCGCCCTGGCAAAATGGCTGACACCGTACTATCCGCCACAGGGTATAGGCGCTGCCCACGATCACGCCATGGGTGCGTAAGGCTTCGATGGCGTATTGTGAGCAGGTGGGATAGAACCGGCATTGCGATCCCAGCAGGGGTGAGATAAAGCGTTGGTACAGTCGAATGCAAAGTATTATCACATTTGCAACAAACCTGCCTGCCATGTGAAATCCGCCTATCCGCGTTTATCGGCCTCTGACTCCCCCTGGGGCGCTTCCCGCCACGGGCGCAGGAGCTTCTCAAAGTCCCGGGTCAATGCCGCGTTGGACAGCCCAGCACATGCCGGCCGCGCCACCACCACAATGTCGAGGGGGACGGTCAGGCCAGGGCGCAGTCGCCGGAAGCACTCCCGCAGACAGCGCTTCACCCGATTTCGTATGACCGCCGGACCCACCTTGCGCGATACCGCCAGCCCCAACCGGCTATTGCCCTCCGGCTTCTGCAGGAGGTAACAAACCAGATACGGGCTGACCCGCTTGCGACCACCGCGGAATACCGCATCATAGTCGGCTTTTCGGGTGATGCGGTAGGCGCGGGGAAAACCTTGGGATTCCGAAGCTGCTAACGCTTTTTCCGCCTTACTCAAATGTAGCGCAAACGATTCATTGATGCGATTTAGGCGGCCAGGCGCTTGCGGCCCTTGCGACGGCGGCTGTTGATAATGTTGCGGCCAGCTTTGGTGGCCATGCGGGCGCGGAAGCCGTGGTTGCGCTTCCGGCGGATGTTGGAGGGCTGAAATGTACGCTTCATAATGGACTCCTTTGTAAATTTCGGGATGTTTTTTCGAGCCGGCGTCTTTGCGACGTCGGCCATAAATTACTTGGTGCATACGGGAAAATGTGTCGACTTCATATCGACCGGTTCCAGGTTATGATGGGGAGGAACAGGCTGCCTCAGCTTGCTGGAATCACCCCCGGCCATAGCGTGCCTTCCGTGAAATCAAGGCATCTACGTGTAACGGCGCCATGCAAGGTAGCGACGCGGGACACCTGCCACCGAATGCCGAATAAGCGTGTCGTAACAGGGTGTCTGCGTGTTGAGATAGGCAAAAATGCCTGGAAATTGTCCTGTCCCGGGGCCCAACGGCCTGAATGGCGTATGCCCGGGCACATACAAAATTCCACCATAACGTATGGGCATACCATACCGTATTCTGAGCAAATAAGTCAATTTTACAACGGCTGCGGGAATGTATCCCGTAACCTCCGGCGCCGCGTTTTAATGCGCCGCTTCCGGACCCGCGTTATTGTCGCTTGTGCGTCGGCTTCGGGGCGATTCAGGCGTGCGGGTGCGCTTCCTGGTAGATGGCTTTCAAACGGGCGAGGCTCATGTGCGTGTAGATTTGGGTACTCGAGAGGTTTTCATGGCCCAATAGCTCCTGAATCACGCGCAAGTCCGCCCCGCCGTCCAGCATATGCGTGGCGAAGGTGTGGCGCAAGGTGTGCGGCGACACCGCCTTTCGGCCCGGCAGCACCAGCCGCACATGTTTTTCCACAATACGCTGAATGCTGCGGGTGGTCAGGGGCCCGCCGCGGGCGTTGAGAAAGACCCGATCGGTGTCCTGTGTCAGAAGTTTTAGGCGCACCGGGAAATAGGCTTCCAGCGCGGCAATGGCGTAGGAACCAAGCTGCGCCAGGCGTTCCTTGCGCCTTTTTCCCAGCACCCGCATGAAACCTTGCGCGAGATTCACGTTCGGCATTGTTGACCCGGCCAGTTCCGCCGCACGCACACCACTGGAATACAGGACCTCCAGCACGGCCCGATCCCGGAGCCCCAGCGCTGTACTTGTGTCCGGGGCCTCCATCAGGGCGGTCACCTCCGGGATACTCAATACCTCCGGAAGGTCCCGGCGCAGCTTTGGCGTGGCGACTTCCCGCGCCGGGTTGTGGTCCAGGCGGCCTGTGCGGTTGAAATAGCGGTAGGCGGCGCGGAGGGAGGCCAGTTTGCGGGCTGCCGTGCGTGGACTGGCCCCCGCGCTTTGCAGGTGGGCGAGGTAGGCCCGGATTTGCGCCTTTTGCGCCTGAACGAGGTGTTCGATGCTGGCCGTTACACGGGCTTCGCCTTCCGCACGACGTAATGCCTCGGGACCGACTTCGAGGAAATCACAGAATTGATCCAGATCATGCAGGTAGGCCCGCAATGTATGTGGCGAATAATTGCGTTCAATGCGCATATAGCGGATAAAATCCAGGATTTCAGCGTATGACATCGCAGTAGCGGCCTTTTTCATGGCTGGAACGGGCGGTGGAACAGATGCGCCCCGGTTTGTGTTTGGCGGAGCAAGGTCTATATGATAGGCGGCCAAACCCCGGCGTTACCACATCGCACGGCGTCGCGGCCATTGCCAACGCCCGCTGTTGTCGTTGATGCCTGACCGCCAATTCCGTTGCTGCTACGGTTAAGGCGGGCCTGTCAACCAATTTTCTGTGCGATGCGCTTCCATGCAACCCAACCCGGGAGGCGATGTGTCACACATGGCGTCGGTTCCCGGTGGCTACGTCAAAATTCGGGAAATTGCATGCAGTGTTCATGGGCTGATATGGTTTTTAGACGCCTCAGTTTGTATTATACACACTTTGCGGCCGTGCCGGAACAGGGCGATTGTGTCAGGGAATGCGCATGGGCGCGCCCGCCCGGTGAGGCGGGTTGTAGTTACGCATCCCTGTTGTCGTCAGGAAAATGACCGGACATGTGGTATATATGGTAATACGATTTCGGTTCCACTTTACCGGACCGAAGCAAAGCATTGTACCCGGTGTTGCCGCTATTGATGCAGGGTATGTCCGATACCCGATACGTACTATAAGGATACGAAACGATTGAAACTGGTGATTGTTGAGTCGCCCGCAAAGGCGAAGACCATAAGTCGATTTTTGGGCAATGAGTATAAGGTGGTCGCCAGCTACGGCCATATACGGGACTTGCCGAATTCCGCATCCGAAGTGCCCTTGAAGATCAAGGAAAAGCCGTGGGCGCGCATGGCCGTGGATATCGACGATAAATTTACCCCTTATTATGTGATCCCGACTGAAAGCAAGAAACGGGTTGCCGAATTAAAGAAAATGGCCAAAGAGGCCGATGAGATTGTACTCGCGACGGATGAGGACCGCGAAGGGGAGTCGATAAGCTGGCATTTGCTGGAAATATTGAAGCCCAAGGTTCCCGTGCGGCGCATTGTCTTCCATGAGGTGACGAAATCGGCAATTGACGAGGCCATCAGCGCGCCCCGCGACGTGGACAACCAACTGGTCCGTGCGCAGGAAAGCCGCCGCATCCTGGACCGGCTCTATGGCTATTCCCTGTCCCCGGTGCTGTGGAAGAAGGTCGGACCAAACCTGAGCGCAGGCCGGGTGCAGAGTGTTGCCGTGCGCCTGGTCGTGGAGCAGGAAGAAGCCCGTCGGGCCTTCCACAAAGCCGAATACTGGGACATCGAAGCGCAACTGAGCGCGGAAAACACACCGTTCAAGGCGACCCTGATTTCGCTCGGCGGCCAACGCCTGGCGGCAGGCAAGGACTTCGACGCCAACACGGGCATGTTGAAGACTAAGAATGTGATTGCCTTGCTGGGGGACGACGCCAAACGGGTATGTGAGGCGCTGAAAACAACCCTGCCCTGGCAGGTCGCGCGTTTGGAGCAGAAGCAGACCCGCCAGCGCCCGGCGCCGCCTTTCATCACCTCGACGCTACAACAAGCCGCGAGTTCGCTGCTCAACATGTCGCCGGCGCAGACGATGCGCACGGCCCAGTACCTCTATGAGGGCGTGGACATGGGCGGCGGGGAGCGCGAAGGTCTGATCACCTACATGCGTACCGACTCCGTGACTCTGAGCAACAAGGCGTTGCAGGATGCCGAGCAATTGATTCGCCAAGAATTCGGCGACCGCTATTTCCAGGGTGCGCGGCGCTACACCACGAAGTCTAAGTCGGCGCAGGAAGCCCACGAGGCGATACGTCCCACGGACCTTTCGCGTTCACCGGAATCCCTGCGTGGGACATTGGGCAAGGACGAGCTGAATCTTTACCGGTTGATCTGGAATCGCACCCTGGCTTCGCAGATGGCGGACGCCGAGTTGCTGAAGACCACGGTGGATTTCGTGGTGAGCATCGGCGGTGACGGCGAGGCCGTGCTGCGCGCGAATGGCTCGGTGGTGGATTTCCCGGGCTACCTCAAGGTGGCGGACACGAGCCAGAAAGACACTCAGTTGCCGCCGCTGCAAGAAGGCTGGCGCGTGGGGCCGGGTGAGCCGATCCAGTTGGAGAAGGCGGAGCCGCTCCGGCACGAAACCCAGCCGCCGGCGCGTTTTACCGAGGCCTCCCTGGTGCGCCGACTGGAAGAAGAGGGCATCGGGCGGCCATCCACCTATGCGCCGACCATCTCCACCATCCAGAACCGCGGCTATGTCGTCAAGCGGGGCAATACCCTCGTGCCGACCTTCAAGGGCATCGCGGTGATTATGCTGCTGCGCAAGCACTTCCAGGACTTCGTCGACCTGAAATTCACCGCCCGCATGGAAGACGTGCTGGACGATATCGCCCAGGGCGACCATGACTGGGTGGACTTCCTTTCCCATTTCTATTATGGCGAAGGGCAGTTCGGCAACGGGCTGGTCAAGACCATCGAGAGCGAGCTGCCGGAAATCGAATTCCCGGCGATACAAATTGGCGAGGACCCCGAGAACGGCGATTCCTACCGGGTGCGACTGGGGCGGAATGGCGCCTTCCTCCAACGGGGCGAGGGTGGTTCCGAGAATATCGTGAGCCTGCCCGAAGACACCACGTACGATGAGCTGACGGAAGAGATGGCGGCAGGCATGTTCGAGGCGAAAGCCCGGGGCAATGAAGGCCTGGGTGTTGAGCCTGAGTCGGGGCAGAAGGTCTATGCGCTGGTGGGGCCTTATGGCCCCTACGTGCAATTGGGCGAGGCGGACAAGGAAGCCAAGACCAAACCCAAGCGCGTGAGCCTGCCCAAAGGCACCGAGATAACGCAGGTG
>SKJD01000238.1 GCA_007116095.1 Candidatus Hydrogenedentota bacterium | reverse complement strand
GCGTCATCGGCTTGGAGCTGGTCGCGATGAACAACATGGGGCTGGCGGCCACCGGTTCCAGCTTTTCCGGCAGCCGTTACGGACTGCACGGCGCACCGCAATTCTCCAATGTCGCCCAGTTCAACAGTTGCGACTTCGCGGGTGGTGAGGCCGCGGTGCATCTCGCCGGTAACGCCATGCTCTCGTTCCAACATGGCCGCTTCAAGGCGCCTGTGCATGCCGAAGGCGGGGGCATCTCGGTGCTCAATGCCGACTTTGACTTTGCCGCCGGAGAAGACGCAGCGCCGGCCCATCTGAGCATCGGAGAAGAGGTCGGCTTCAGTCGCATCCTGGGCAACCGCTTTTCCGGTGAGCCCGTGATCAACAACGCCATGCGCGGCGGCGATGCAATGGTGTCCCATGAGGCCATCCCCCAGGTTCGACCGACGGTGCTGAAGCCAAACTACAGCATGCCGCATCCACGCCCAGCTTCATTTTATCTCGTCAATGTGATGGACTACGGCGCGGACCACGAACAACTGGACAATACCGCCGCGTTCCAGGCCGCCCTCGACGCCTTGGCGGATATTGGCGGTACGGTCTACGTCCCTGCCGGCATCTATGGGTTCGAGGGATCGCTGCGGGTCCCAAGCGGTGTGGAGCTGCGGGGCTGTTTCGATGTGCCGCACCACACGGTATCCGGCGGCAGCATGCTGATGCCCCTGGCGGGCCGTGGCGATGCGGAGGGTCCGCCTTTTATCGAGCTGGAATCCGGCTCCGGGCTGCGCGGCCTCACAATCTGGTATCCGGAACAGGGCTACACGGCGGAAGATATCGTCTCCTATCCCTGGGCGGTGCGCAGCCTGGGGCCGGACTGCTGGGTGATGGATATCACCCTGGCCCCGGCCTACCAGGGCGTGGACTTTGCTACCCATCCGAACGATGGACATATGGTGCGCTATCTCGCGGGCGCCTTCCTGCGCCGTGCACTACAAGTCGGGCAGGTCGATACCCAGGGCTGGGTCGAGGATTGCCAGTTCAATCCGCACTACGCTTTTCGGCTGCACGAGACCCTGACACAGCCCAATCATGGTATTTTCGGTGAATTCATCGCCTACCAGCGCGAGCACCTGGAAGGCATGCGTTTCGGTCGCAGCGCTTTCCAGCACATCTACCGCAATTTCCTCTACGGCGCCTACGACGGCCTGGCCTTCCGGGACGAAGACGGCGGCGCGCATGCCCATGTCGTGATGCAGGGGGTGGACACCGTGAGCCGATCGCTGTTCCTGGAAAAGACGGCCCCGGAAGGCGTCGAGTTGATCAACAGCCAACTGGTGCCGCTTAGCGACTGGGAAGTAGGGGCCATCGTAAGCGATCCGGTTTTTGACGGCAAAGCCTGGCTCTTCAATAACCAGGTCTGGGCCGGCACGACGACGGGGTTAATCGAGGGTACCGGGGATATTGTCATTCAGCAACTCAACACGCTTTCCGGGGAGCTCTTCCTGGAAGGTGGCCGAATCTGGCTGGAGAACGCCTTCTTCCAGCTCCCGCTCACGCCGCACATTGATCTGGGGCCTGAGGTGAACTTCGCCCGGCTTCTGGCCAACGCCGCTTCAGCAGGCCGCCTGGACTACCGCGCCGATCCGGCGCTTTCAGACAGTCAGTTGCGGTATCTGGCCAACAGCAGCGCCCGCCGTTCGGCGGAGATCAGTGAGGAGGGCATGTGGTTTGAGGCCGACTGGCGCGACGCAACACCGCAAGCTGCAATGAACGGCGGTGTTGCGGATGTGGAATGCGTCCTTCACAGCATCGAGACCGCATCGGGGAATCCCGCATTACGCCTGGCCGGTACCGCTACAAGTGAGGAGCACGCCTTCCAGTACTTCGCCCTGATGGAGGCGAATATCCCCGTGGCGTCGGACAGCATCCTGCAATACCACTTCCACCCGACAAACGAAAGAAGCCGAAATATCGCGATTGATTTGCTATTTACCGACGGTAGCACCCTGCGCGACTCCGACACCCCCGGGGCCCATCCCGCCAACCCGCGGGGCGTCGTCGGGGAGTGGTCGCAAATCCGGCATGAAATTGGTCGGGATCATGCGGGCAAGGAAGTCTTCCTGATCTGGGTCGCCTATGACAGCAAAAAAGGCGTTGGAGATTTCGAAGCTTTCCTGGCCGATTTGTCCGTTGGCTCAGAGGGTATTACCCAAGCCTACCAGGTGCAGGTAGCCCCCACCGGAGGAGTATACGATGCCCCGCTAACCCTGCGTCTACACAGCGACACCTCGCACACAATACGCTACACCTTGGACGGCAGCAACCCGACTTCGGACAGCCCGCGCCATGATGGGCCCATTGTGCTGTCGTGTCCCGGCTTACATGAACTACGCTACACGCTGGACGCCCCGGACATGCAGACGATTATCTTCAGCGAACTCTACACGGTAGAGTAGGACTGGCAAGACGGCGCAATCTCTTGTAAATGGAATCGGCGGAGCACCTGAGGTAATCCCGGATGCTCCGCCGTGCTGTTCATACAACGTTATGGGGTATTAGCCAGACATGCCGTGTGCGGCTTAGTCCTCCTCCGGCACCTGAATGACCGTAATGCCGGTGGCGCCGCCGCCCCGCACGTAACGCACCAGGATGGAGGAACCCGGCGTGGCGTGCTCATTCACAAGCTCACGGAACTGCGACACACTCGTCACCGGCTGCCGTGCGATCTCGGTAATGATGTCGCCCTGGAAGATGTTGGCGCGCTCGGCCGGACCGCGTGCCGTGACACCCGTCACCAATACACCTTCCGTGTCTTCCGGCAGGTTCATCCGCTGCAACATCTCCGGTTCCAGATTCCGCACGTTCATTCCCAGAATTTCACGATCAGCGCGTGCGGTTGGCGAACCCGGGCCGTCTGCTTCCCACTTGTCCAATGTCACCAGAATTTCTTCCGTCGCCTCATCACGCCAGACTTCCAGGGTAACTTCGGTGTCCGGCGGGTAGGAAGCAATCGTGACCATCAGGTCACGCGCACTATCAATTTCATGATCATCCACCTTGCGAATCACATCGTACGGTTTCAGTCCCGCACGTTCAGCCGGGGTTTCCGGGCGCACTTCAACGACAAAGGCGCCGCGAGAGTCATCCAGGCCAATTGCGTTCTGATATTCCGCGACATCATCAATGTTGACGCCCAGGAAACCACGGACCACTTCACCCGTATCGATCAACTGCGGTACGACCATCTTGGCCGTGTTAATGGGAATGGCAAAGCCGATGGAATTGGCGCCATACATGATGGCCACGTTGATTCCAACCACTTCACCTTCGAT
>SKJD01000317.1 GCA_007116095.1 Candidatus Hydrogenedentota bacterium | reverse complement strand
CAGAAGTCACCGGTGTAGAAGATTGTATGGCCGGGCGCTTCGAGCAGAACGCCTGCGCTACCGAGCACATGGCCAGCGCGGTAGAAGGTCGCTTTCACGGGGACCTTCAGTCCCAGGGAAAATTGCTCGCCATACGGATGGCTCCGCGTGCCCTTGAGGGCGTAGTTCACATCGCCATGATCGTAAAGCGGGTAATCGCTTACGCCGCGCTCCTTGGCGATCAATCCCATGACCGAGACGCTGTTGTGCAGCATGCGGTCCATGATGCGCACGGTCGGCGCCGTGGCAAAGGAACGCACCATCGGGAAATGACGCAGCAAATAGGGAAACGATCCGCAGTGATCCTGGTGGCCATGCGAAATTATAACGGCGTCCGGGGCTTTGTTCAGCAGCGAAAACTGCGGCAGGGTATCCAGGCCATCGCGTTTGGGATGGGTGCCACAATCCAGCAGGACCTGTTGTCCGTCGATGTTCAACAGGAAACAGCTCGCGCCGATCTCGCCACCACCGCCGAGGACGGTAAGTTCAATTGTATTGGTATTGTTCATTATGATCGCAAATTTTACGCCGTTGACACAGGACAAGTCAAGATGGAATAGGCTGGCGGGCTGTAGGCATAGGGTATTGCATCGACGCAGTGCGCAGTGAAGACAACCCTTCCAACGCCCAGCATGTCCGCAAGACTAAGAACAACCCACCGCGCTTTGCTATACTGTCGGCCTGAAATTATGTGAAGTGTGCTGTATTTTTCGCAAGACCTCGGGGAGTTGGATTGATGCGTGTACTGGTTACTGGCGGTGGCGGTTATCTGGGAAGTTGCCTGGCGCGGCATTTGCTGGCGCAGGGGCATGCGGTGCGGGTGCTGGACCGGTTCTGTTTCGGGGAGGCGCCGCTGGAAGCGTTGCAAGCGGCGCCGGGCTGTGAGATTGTCCGGGGCGACATCCGTCGGCTACAGGAGCATCCCGGGCTACTGGACGACATCGACGCGGTGGCGCATCTGGCCTCACTCTCCAACGATCCCTCCTGCGATCTCGACATCGACATGGCCCACGACATCAACGTCGAGAGCACCCTCGAGCTGGCCAAGCAGGCGGCGCAGCGGGGCATTCGGCGCTTTGTCTACGCTTCGACCTGCTCGGTCTATGGCAAGGGCGTCTTTGAGATTCTGGACGAGGCTAGCCCGGCGCATCCGGTCTCGACCTTCGGCCAGACCAAGCGCGCCGCCGAGGTCGCCCTGCTGCGGATGGCCCACGATGCCTTTCAGCCGGTGATAGGGCGGACCGCCACGATGTACGGCGTCTCTCCCCGCATGCGCTTTGATCTCGCGGTGAACCAGATGGTCGCCACGGCGTTGCGCCAGGGGCAGATTATCGTGCGGGGCGGCGGGAACCAGTGGCGGCCCTTTGTCCATGTGGAAGACGCGGCGCGGGCCTTCTGTCTGTTGCTCGAAGCCGACAGCGCCCAGGTGGCCGGCAGCATCTTCAATGTAGGACAGGACGGGGGCAACTGCAAGATTCGCGACCTGGCCGAGCGCGTGGCGGCGCATATTCCGGGGACGGACATCGAGGTGGCGCGGGACGACGACGATCTCCGGGACTTCAATGTCCGCTTCGAGAAGCTTCGGGAGACCTTGGGCTTCCACTGCGAACAGCATATCGACGACGGCATCGAGGAGGTCGCAGCCTGGCTACGCGATCAGCCGGACGTGGACCCCTTCGACCCGGCTTATTTCAACGTGAGCCGCATGAAGCAGTTGCGCGCCAAACCCGTGCGTGAAGGCGGCGAGCCGGTGGCGGCGCGTTTCATTCCGCTGAGCAAGCCGAGCCTGGGCGAGGAGGAGGAAGAAGCCCTCCTGGACGCCCTGCGTAGTGGCTGGCTGACCTCCGGGCCGCAGGTGCCCGCCTTCGAAAAGGCCTTCGCCGCGACGGTTGCCGCTCCGGAAACCCTGGCGGTGGTCTCCTGCACCGCCGCCCTGCACCTCTCGCTGGTGGATGCCGGGGTGCGACCGGGGGACGAGGTCATCACCGCCCCCATCACCTGGGCCTCGACGGGGAACACGCTGCTGAACATGGGCGCGAAGGTCGTCTTCACGGATGTCGAGCCGGACACGATGAACATGGACCCCGCCTCGCTGGAGGCCTGCATCACCGAGCGCACCCGGGCGATCATGCCGGTGCACATGGCGGGCCAGCCCTGCCGTCTGGATGAAATCCACGCCATCGCCGCCAAACACAATCTGCCCGTGGTGGAAGACGCCGCCCACGCCCTCGGCGCGGCCTACAAAGGCCGGCCCATCGGGGCCTGCTCGGAATATACCTGCTTCAGCTTCTACGCGATCAAGAACATCACGACCATGGAAGGCGGCATGATCACCCTGAAAGACCCGGAACGCATCCGGCGCCTACGCATTCTCGCGACCAACGGCATGGCGGCGACAGCCTGGGAACGCTACGGGCGCAGCGCCGTGCCCACGCCGCTGGAGGTGGTCGAACCGGGCTTCAAGTACATGATGGGCAACGTCAGCGCGGCGATGGGCCTGCAACAGCTCAAGAAATTCGGCGAGTTCAAGGCGGCCCGCAAACGCCTGGCCGAGATGTACCTGGCGGTCTTGCAGGATGTGGAGGAGATCGAGCTTCCAACGGTGCAGCCGGAGAGCGAGCACGCCTGGCATCTCTTCGTCATACGCCTCAAACCGGAACTCCTGACCCGCAGCCGCGACGAGATCGCCTACGATCTGCGCCAGGAGAACATCGGCACGGGCGTGCATTTCTATGGCCTACACCTACACCAGTATTACCGGGAAAGCCTGGGCATGCAGCCCGAGGACTACCCCGTGGCGACAGCGCTCTCGAAGCAGATACTTTCCCTGCCGCTGCACCCGCAATTAAGCGACAAAGACGTCAACGAGGTCGTAGCTGCCCTGAAGAAGACCCTGGCCCACGCCCGCAAACGCCGCTGAGTTACTGCTATGGAAAGAAATATTAATACAAACAAGCGCATAATGCCATTCGTTGATATTTTTAGCTCAAAATCCTCAAATGACTTTTATGAAGGAAACTATAAGACAATAGAGGACAGAATTAAACTTCCAAATAATTTTAGTGAAATAAAGTTATTTGCATTACTGATATTAAAGTTTGTATTCCCAAATGGACCAATGTCTCTAAGCGTTGGAAATCGATATGGAAATCCAGATTTACCTGTTAAATGGGATTTTTTATTTATTCCTCATAATGAATTGCGATTACATATTGTTCGAGGCATATCTGGAATAGAGATTTGGTGGTATGGAGAAAAAACAACAAAAAACACTATTATTGATTATCTAAAT
>SKJD01000393.1 GCA_007116095.1 Candidatus Hydrogenedentota bacterium | reverse complement strand
TGGCCTGTGAAGCGGGCAAGGACATTTATTGTGAGAAGCCCATGTGCTTCACGCCGATTGAAGGCCAGGCCATGTTGAAGGCCGCACGCCTGAACCACCGGGTCACCCAGGTCGGCACGCAAATCCATGCGACCGACAACTACCACCATGTGGTGGACATCGTCCAATCCGGTATCCTGGGCAAAATCTCCCGGGTGCACTGCGTGCTCAACATGAACGACGCCCCACACGGCTTGGGCAATGTGCCAAACACGCCCCCGCCGGAAGGGCTGGACTGGGACATGTGGTGTGGGCCGGCGCCGATGGTGCCGTTTAATGAAGCTTTCTTTGTGGATGGCCGTCACCGCTATGTCCGCGAATTGATCGGTAGCTGGATCCACGAAATGGGCCCGCACATCGTCGATCTGCCGGTCTGGGCGCTGAACCTGGGCGAGCCGAAATCGGCCATCGCCAGCGGCGGCAAGTTCGCCACCGACGACATCAGCACGATTCCCGACACCTTCGAAGCGACGTGGGACTACGGCGACATGATCATGACCTGGACCAACCAGTGCGCCAACAGCCATGGCCTGCAATTCCACGCCGGCTCGGGTATTGGCCGTCGCCTGGGCGTTTCCTTCCATGGCGTGAACGGCACCCTAACCGCCGACTACACGAACCATGAGTTGATTGCCGAAGGGGAACGGGTGCACCCCGAAGATCTGCCCCCGGCGCCGGAGCGCACCTGGCCCGAGCATGATCGCGAATTCCTGGACTGCATCAAGACCCGCGAACTGCCCAGTTGTGATTACAGCTACCACTACAATGTACACGCAGCGCTGAACCTGGGCCAGTTGGCCTTTGATCTCGACCGGAAACTGCGCTGGGATGCGGCGAACAAGGCCATTATCGACGATCCCGAAGCGAATGCCGCGATCTATCCGAACTACCGCGCCCCGTGGGTATTGCCGGTATAAGCGACATCAGCGGAAACAACCCTGGACTGGAGATAGCTACAATGAGCAATGGAGTGAACCGACGAGACTTCCTGAAGCGTGGCGCCTTCTCGGCTGCGGGCGTGGGCGTGCTGGGCAGCATGAGCGCCTGCGCCACAACGACAACAGCCGCCGCCGCGCAAAGCCGCGCCCAGGTGCTGAAAACGTCGATGCCCGAAGCCCAGGAACGTCCGGCGTCCTATGCGCCGCTTAAGAAAGGCGTCCAGTGGGACAAGGCCCCCAATGGCGACCGCAGCGATGCCGAGCGCATGCAACTGCTGGTGGACGCAGGCATCGACGGGATCGAGGCCTATCCGATGGAAGACCTGGAGGCCGCGAAACAATTCGGCGACCTGGCCCAGGAGCATGGCGTGCCGGTGCATGCCATCACCTACGGCGGCTGGGGCGCGCCGATGTCCTCGCCGGACCCGGAGGTCATTGCACGCGGCCATGCGGAAATCGAACAGGCGTTGCGCACCGCCCAGGCCATGGGCGCCGACACGGTGCTGCTGGTGCCGGCGGTGGTGACGGAGCAGGTCGGCTATGCGGAAGCGTGGGTCAATTCCCAGAAGAACATCCGCCCGATGATTCCCGTCGCCGAAGAACTCGGCGTGGTGATTGCCGTGGAGAATGTCTGGAATCGCTTCCTCCTGAGCCCGATTGAATTCGCCGACTATGTCGACGAATTTGACAGCCCCTGGGTAGAGGCCTATTTCGACATCGCCAATGTCATCCTCTTCGGCTATCCCCAGGACTGGATCCGCACCCTGGGCAGCCGTATCCGGCGTATCCACTTCAAGGATTTCCGCCGCGACGGCATGCACTGGCCCAACAACGCCTACGAAGGCGACGTCAATTTCGCCGAGGTCCGGCAGGCGCTGCATGAAATCGGCTACACCGGCTGGAGCACCGAAGAATTCGGCGGCGGCGACGTGGAATGGCTCCACGAGCTGAGCCGCCGCATGGACCTCTTCGCCCAAGGCGCCGGCGAAGCCTAAGTCACAGGCTAGCACATAACCACCTACGAAACCTGTACTTACGGGGTCGCCGTCGCCACCAGCGCAACGACGACTCCGTTTTTTATTTGAAATGGTGCAGTTGGTCCTCGGCATTGGACGCAGGAGCATCCAGCTTGCCGCAGCACCGCATGTGACGAATTGATAGACCGACCATGCTGAAAAAACGCCGCCCTAAGGGCGACTTGATGCAATATGCAAAACGCGCTGGACTCCAGTTTACGCTGAACCAAGACGTAATTAAACAACCAAACCATTAAGGAGAAAGATCAAATGAAAAACGAATACTTGATGCTTATTCTACTGCTGTGTTTGTTGCCTTCCATGGTGTGGGCGGATGAAACACCATTTTCGCATGTCAACGGTGAGCCGCTGCATCATTACGTGAAGATTGTCGGCAATTTTAATTACGCCGACAAGCCTTTGCTTGAGGCGGCGCTTAGTGAAGATCCGAATTATGCAAGCCACTTTCACAAGACGGTGGATGAAGTAGATTATACAATTGCCCTGGAAAATTATAAGCAATATCTGGCCGAGGGCAATCCGGAACCGTACGAACGGGCCGATATCCTGGCGCGTATTGGTTTGATGTACCAGAATTATCGTGAAGTGCTCGATAAAGAACTGGCGAATCAGTATATGCGTGAAGCGATACACGCCACAGACGATGCCATTTTGAGTCACCATTTATTCCGGGCGCGACTGAATTACGTGGCCACATTGACCGATGCCGACGCGCATTTTGAAGCCTGGTTGGATTTGTATGACTGGCTCGCTGCGCTGGATGAGACTGCGGCCACCGAAGCGGTGATGCGGCTGCGTGGCGAATTGGACACCAAACCACAGATGTTATACATAGATGTTCAGACGGGAGAGCGTAAGTCGATTCAACCTTTCAACGCGCCCCCAGCGGGAAGTCCGGATGCTGAGATATCGGGTGCTTCACGGCAGACCCAAATTGAAGTGAATCGTATCATCATGATGAAAGAGGCCTTCATGGAGTCTGAACAACAGATGCCCGCCTTGTGTGTGGATGCAGTGCTACGATGCTCCTATCCATTGGAAGCGATGAATCGACTGATTGAACATACGGAAGGTAGTTTGATTGCAGAATATGCCACGCAACACATGGAGCGCGCCGAGGTAGCACAGTCTATGTGGGATCAGCTAGAGCAAATGGAACTGGAGGGCGATATACCATAAATCGCTTTGCTGTGTATGTCTGACATGGTGAATTCGGTTATGTTTTTTGAAAGCTAGTCTTCAATATAATCATCAAAATTTTCTTTGTGTATTACATTAGCGCCATCTTCTTCTATTCCCAAAACAACCAAATTATTATTGAAATC
>SKJD01000322.1 GCA_007116095.1 Candidatus Hydrogenedentota bacterium | reverse complement strand
GAGCCGTGCATTAAGTGCAAATATACCGACTGTGTGGATGTATGCCCTGTCGCCTGTTTCCATGAAGGGGAAACGATGTTGGCCATCGATCCTGATGAGTGCATTGACTGTGGCGTGTGTGTACCGGAGTGTCCGGTGACGGCCATTTTCCCGGAAGAAGAAGTACCGGAAAAATGGCACGAATATATTGCACTCAACGAGAAGTACGCCGCGGAATGGCCCACCATTGAAGAGGGCAAAGAGCCCATGGACACCGCAGACGAATTCAAGGACATCGAAGAAAAGCGGGAGCACTTCAGCCCGGAAGCTGGTGAAGGCAACTAAAGGCGCCTTCCCTGCTGCTTTCGCCCATGTGCGGCGCGATAAATACAACGCTGAACTGGATAGTAGCGTAGCTTGGGCTCCCCGATACGACGTCGAATACAAAGATTCCGCCTCACCCTGTGACACGGCTATATGGCCGCGCATCGCAGGGTGTTTTTTTATGGGGGCCGTTCTGGTAGTACCGGCCAAACTGCGCAGCCATGTGGTCTGGCACGATCGCCTCGGTTTGCCGACACGCCCGCCGTATAGCAACGCACCCCCACGTAATGCCTACGCAGGCATGACGATCAGGGGTTTGTATTATGTGGAGTAGCGCACTTTAGTGCGCGCTTCGTGCGGCAGTACGAAGGGGATGGGAAGGCTATCGCCCAATATGCCAACAGATCCACCTCATAGCGCCGCCGCCCCCCCCGTCATGCCTGCGCAGGCATGACGAATGGGGTATTTGGATGCAGAAAACGGGACGTATCGCTGCTTGCCATACGCCCCGTCGGTAAGACTGTATTCGGTTTTGCTTGGGATACGCCTGTGTTACTCGGCGCCGATTCCCTGGGTATCGCAGGCGCGGATCGATTCGATGGCTTGCAGATAAGAGTCGTTGTTGAAGATATAGGAGCCCGCCACGAGGACATTCGCGCCGGCTTCGATGACGGCCTGCGCCGTGTCGGCGTCCACGCCGCCGTCCACTTCGAGATCGCGATCACCCAGCATGGCGCGGATATTCTGAATCTTGGGCAGCATTTCGGAAATGAACTTCTGGCCACCGAAACCCGGGTTGACCGTCATTACCAACACCATGTCGCACATGTCGACGAGGTATTCGATTTCGTCTTCCGAGGTGCCGGGGTTCAATACGATACCGGCACGGCAGCCCAGGGCCTTGATGCTGCTAATGGTGCGGTGGGGATGACGTGCGGCCTCGACGTGGAAGGTGATGATATCCGCGCCGGCATTGGCGAAGTCCTCGATATAGGCGTCCGGATCATCGATCATCAGGTGGACGTCCAGCGGGACTTCGCTGTGCGGGCGAATCGCCGCCACGACCGGGGGGCCGATTGTGATGTTTGGGGTGAAATGTCCGTCCATGACGTCAACATGGATCATGTCCGCGCCGGCGTCGATGACGGCGCGAACTTCTTCGCCCAGCCGGGCAAAATCACTGGCCAGTATGGAAGGGGCGATCTGTAACTTGGGCACGGTATCTATAACTCCTTGATGTTTATTGAATAGGTAAGCGTAATCGCATCCCGAATTAGGTTCGGCGAGGCGGTTGCGTCATGAGCAGGCAGTTCCGCGGCATCCCGGAATAATCAGCGGGTGCGCACCGGGGCCTGTCCACCACGCAGGGAGTAGGCGGCGTGCAGCTCGCCCCCGACATAAATCTCGACCCGTGCTTCCCCAGTATAAGAGAGCGGTACGCGGATGGCGCTTCCTGTGACACGCAGCGCCCGGGATTGATCGTCATAGGCAGGTGGATAACGCCGCAATGTCTGTCGGTTCCCCCGTTGATCGATGATATCCACATGCGTATCCTGATCATACCACGAGAAGGGCATCTCATGCCGCACTTCGGCCTCATAGCGTGGTTGCTGTGGTTCCGGTTGCGGCGCTTCCGCAGGGGCTTCCGGCTCGGCGGACCGGATTTCATAGGTGACCACCTGCCCTTGGTAGACCAAGGTATCCGCCGGCGGGTCCTGGTTCAAAACCACATTGCGCCGTGCGTTCGGGTAGTCCACTTCTTCAGCGACCAGGCTGATGCCTAAGCCGGCAATTCGCTCCTCGGCTTCCGCCACACTCAGGCCCCGGATATCCGGCATGAATTCCTGGGCCCGCTCCAGGCCGTCACTCAACAACAGATGAATTGCGTCCTGGTTGCCGATCTGCGCACCCGGCGGCGGGTATTGCGACAGGACCAAATCCCGTTCGGCCCGATGGGGAATACGCGCCACGGAGCCGGTGCGGAAACGGGATTGCTCCAGTTCCTGGTGGGCTTCCTGGAAGTTCTTTTGGGTAAGGTCCGGGGCTTTGAGAAAATCGGTGCCCATACTGACCGTCGGGATCACCTTGCGTCCCGTGCGCACCACGCGCCCTGCGGCCGGTCGCTGGGAAATCACATGGGATGCGGCGACTGTCGGGTGGGGGACCTGCTCAATTTTGCCCATTTCCAGGCCTTCCTCGACCAGGTACAGCGAGGCGTCCGTGATCGGCAGGCCCACAATATTGGGAATCGTGACGTGTTCGCCGCCTTCCAACACGTGGTTGAAGACGTAATAGCCCGACAGCGCCATCACGCCTATAAAGACCACCAGCGCCATGGACCAGCGTATGCTCCAGGCAATGAAGCGGACTACGAAGAAGAAGCTGCCCAGGATACCTTCCGAAATCGTGTCAAGTAGAAACCGTCCAGGGCTGCGTCGTTGGGATTTGTCTGATACTGTGCTTGCGCTATTTTCCACGAATTAAGTAGCTCCGGACCTTCTTCTGGCTGTACGTGGCCTTCCTCGAGGAGGGCCTGGGTGATTTGGGTTGTTTCTTCCCGGGTATAGGTACAGACCGAGTACACGATAACCCCACCATTTTTACAAAGATCAATGGCGGAACGCAATAACTGCTCCTGTAATACCGCGAGTCGCTGGATAGTTTCGGGGGTGATGCGCCACTTCAAATCCGGGTGACGGCGCAGGGTGCCGAGTCCAGAACAGGGGGCGTCCACCAACACCCGGTCAAAGCTGCCGGGGGCGAAGGGCGCTTGTGCGCCATCCCCCACGACCGGCCAAAGGTTTTGCAGGCCCAGGCGCTCCCGGTTCTCCAGGATAGGGGCGATGCGCCGCGGGTTGGAATCCAGCGCTGCAATGATCGCCTCGCAATTCGCCAATTGCGCCATATGCGTGCTCTTGCCTCCGGGCGCGGCGCAGAGGTCCAGGATGCGTTCGCCCGGTTGGGGTTCCAGAAGGTGCGATGGCAACAACGAAGCCGGGTCCTGCATGATGAAATACCCGTCCTGGAACCATTTGCT
>SKJD01000040.1 GCA_007116095.1 Candidatus Hydrogenedentota bacterium | reverse complement strand
GACTCCAGATCACCGTGAGTCCCTTCTGCCAACAGCTTGCGCAGGTTGGGCAACTGCCCGGCTTCCATGCGGGGCTTCATTAAATTCCAAGTGGCGCCATCAAGACCGATGACCAATGCTTTACGTTGCGTACTCAAAAAAACAGCTTTCCTTGCGGTTGTCCTGCCGGAAATAATGGTGGCATGCGGATAGGAACGGCAGGAAGCAGGCGTATGTGGGTATTTTAGGCAAGATTGTGAAGAAAGCGCAAACCGGTGGGAATAAACGGCCTACTATCCATACCGGAGAGACAGGCGTTCGTTACGCAGGGAGCTCTGGCTTGAGCGAGCGGTATTGTACGGCCTCGCCGATGTGGTTTTCGCCCAGGGTGTCAATCTCCTCCAAATCCGCGAGGGTACGGGCGACGCGGAGGATTTTGTCGTAGGCGCGGGCGCTGAGGCCGAGTGCGTTCATCGCCTGCTCCAGCACCTGCTTTGCCGCCGGCTCCATGATACAGTGTTTGCGGATGGACTTGCTGTCGAGGTGGGCGTTGCAATGGAAGCGTCCCTGGTAGCGCGCCCGTTGACGCTCCCGGGCGGCTTGGACCTTCCGACGAACTTCGGCGGTAGATTCGCCGCTGGGCTGATCGTCGGAAAGCTCCTCGAAGGATAGCGCGGGCACGTCGACATGGATGTCGATGCGGTCCATGAGCGGGCCGGAAAGGCGGTTGACGTAGCGCTGGATGTCTCCGCTGGAGCATCGGCAGGCGCGCTTGGGGTCGGTGAGGTAGCCGCAGGGGCAGGGGTTCATCGCGACGACCAGGGTAAAGCGGCTGGGAAAGGTGATAGCGTAGCTGGCGCGGCGGATATGGACCTGTCCATCTTCCAGCGGCTGGCGCAGCACTTCCAACGAGGCCCGGTTGAACTCGGGTAGTTCGTCGAGAAAGAGCACGCCGTTGTGCGCCATGCTGACTTCTCCCGGGTTCGGCTGACCGTGGCCGCCGCCTGCGATGGAGACGGTGGTTGCGGTGTGGTGCGGACTGCGAAAGGGACGGTGGACGATCAGCGACTTGCGCGGCCCCATCATTCCTGCGACACTGTAGACCTGCGTGGTTTCCAGGGCTTCCTGGAAGGTCATGTCCGGCAGGATGCCGGGCAGGCGCGAGGCCAGCATGGTCTTCCCTGTGCCCGGAGGACCGCACATGAGCATGTTATGGCCCCCGGCCGCCGCCACCGTGAGGGCGCGCTTCACATGCCCCTGGCCCTTGACCTCATTGATATCGGGGATATACCGGTGGTTGCTGTTGAAGAGCGCGGCGACGTCCGTATGGTAGGGCTCCCGTTCCACTTTGCCAGCGAGAAAGGCGTGGGCGTCTTCCAGGCTGCGCATGGGGTACACCGCCACCTCTTGTACGACGCCCGCCTCCTCGGCATTGGCTTCGGGCAGCAGAATGCCTTTCAGCCCCCGATCTCGCGCTGAAAGCGCCATCGCCAGCGCGCCCGCCACCGGGCGTATACTGCCGTCCAGGGCCAGCTCCCCGACCAGTAGGTAGTCCCGCAGGCGGTTGCCATCGAGCTGATCGCTGGAGGCGAGCATGCCGATCGCGATGGGCAGGTCCAGCGCGCTGCCTTCCTTGCGCATGGCGGCCGGGGCCAGGTTGATGACCACCTGGCCACGCGGGAAGCGGAACCCGGAATTGCGCAGCGCCGAGCAGACCCGGTCCTCGCTCTCCTTTACCGCGGTGTCCGGCAGGCCCACCATGCGGATTTTGTTCGTGCCGGGGCGGGCGTCGACCTCCACCGCCAGTGGATGCGCATCAATACCCAGCACCGCGCAGGAATGTACTCGCGCCAACATTGCCTGATCTTACCCCTGTATGTCACACCAAAATAGCCGCGCCAGAATTTGCGCATACCAATGTAAATGGCGGGCCCTTCCTGTTGTCTCTGCTAGTATAGCTGCTACTGCCCGGCTATTGTGTGTGAGCCCATCCCCAGAAGTCAACTTGCGCCAGCAGATGGGTATTCACGGTTTCCATGCGATGCGGGGCGTTGACTTTGGCGGGATGATGCTCTAGGATAGATGAGGCATTATCAAACCAAAGGAGATTGTAAATCATGGCAAATGAGTTGAACCGTCGTCAGTTTTTGGGCAGCGCCGTTATAGGTGGTGCGGTCCTGGGAAGCGCTGCGATGACCGCGGGATTGAGCCGTACGGCCCGGGCGGCTTCGCCGAACGAGAAGGTCGTGGTCGGTGTCGTCGGCATGAGCAGGGGTTTGCAGTTGGCCCGGAATTTTGTGGAGCATGACCATGCCGACATAAAATACGTCTGCGATACCGATATCCAACGCGCAGAAGCATCTGCGGGTGATATTGAAGGTAGAAGCGGAACGGCGCCGGAGTTTTTACAGGACTTTCGGTATATGCTGGACGATCCCGAAGTGGACGCGGTAGCCCTGGCCCTGCCGGCGCATTGGCACGCGCCGATGACCATCCTTGCCTGTCAGGCGGGCAAACATGTCTATGTGGAGAAGCCGTGCAGCCACAACCCGCATGAGGGCGAACTTATGATTGAGGCGGCGCGTAAGTATGACCGCCTGGTGCAGATGGGCAATCAACGTCGGTCTGCGGTAGCGATCATGGAAGGCATGGAAAAGCTGCACGATGGCATCATCGGTCGGGTCTACTATGCCCGCAGCTCTTTCGGTCGGTTCCGCGGCTCCATCGGTGTGGGTGAAGAGGCAGAAGTACCGGAACAGTTGGACTATGACCTGTGGCAAGGGCCGGCGCCGCGCCGGCCCTACATGAACAATGTCATCCACTATAACTGGCACTGGCTCTGGCATTACGGCACCGGGGAAATCGGGAACAACGGCACGCACGTACTCGACCTGGCGCGCTGGGGCATGGATGTGGACTACCCGACCAAAGTGACAGCGGCCGGGGGTCGTTACCGATTTGACGATGACCAGGAAACCCCGGACAACCACATGGTCACCTATGAGTTCGGCCCGGACAAGATGATCACCTGGGGCGGGATCAGCAGCAACCACTCTGGCCCCTACTCCAGCTTCAACGTGACCTTCTACGGCGAAGGCGGCCTCATGTCGGTCGGTGGCGACGGTTATCGCGCCCAGAGCAACGACAACGAGGTGCTTGGCGAACGTTCCGGAAACCGCGGGGACTACGAGCACATCGACACCTTCGTCACGGCCGTGCGCCATGAAGACCAAGGCATGCTGACCTCCGAGATCGAAGAGGGGCACAAGAGCACGCTCCTGCCGCACCTGGGCAATATCGCCCACCGCGTTGGACGCAGTCTGCATTGCGGCGAAAAGGGGCATATCTTGGACGATGCCGACG
>SKJD01000005.1 GCA_007116095.1 Candidatus Hydrogenedentota bacterium | reverse complement strand
GCTTGTGACGACCCGGGCTATATTGCCCCGGCGGATGACGGCAGCCATGTCAATGTCGTGGTGCGCGATGATTCCGAGCGTTTGCAGTTGCTCGAGCCGTTCCCGCCGAACACCGGGGACACCATCGACGACCTGCGTTTACTCATCAAGATTAAGGGCAAGTGCACCACGGACCACATCTCGATGGCGGGTCCCTGGTTGCGCTTCCGTGGGCATCTGGACAACATCTCGAACAACTGCTTCATTGGCGCGATCAATTATTTCAACGACGAAGCAAACAAGGTCAAGAACCAGTTTGACGGTTCCTATGGCGAAGTGCCTGCCGTCGCCCGGATGTACAAGAGCAAGGGCGTTGGCAGTATTGTCGTCGGCGATGAAAACTACGGTGAAGGCTCCTCCCGGGAACACGCCGCCATGGAACCGCGTTTCCTGGGCGTTCGGGTCGTGCTGGTCAAGAGTTTTGCGCGTATCCACGAGACGAACCTGAAAAAGCAGGGCATGCTGGCGCTGACCTTCGCGAATCCGGCGGACTACGACAAGATTTTGGAAGACGATGTCATCGATGTGCTTGGGCTGGAAAGCTTTGCGCCTGGCAAGCCGTTGACCGTGCGTTTCAAGCATAGCGATGGTAGTGACGACGTTATTGAATGTAACCACACTTACAACGAGTCGCAGATTGCCTGGTTCCGCGCCGGTTCCGCGCTGAACCTCATCAAGCAGCAGGTGCAGGGCAAGTAGCCCAGACTTCTACCATACGAAAAATAGCCGTGACCTTATCGGGCGCATCCTCCAAAATATGAGAGCGATGCGCCCTTCTTGTTACAATACGGGTTCCCGGGCCGGGGTCTGTCAGCCTGAGGGCTGTGACGGCGTTTTTACAGTGCGCCGGACCATGCCGGAAGACTTCAAGTGGTCCTGGCCGTTATGATGTACCCCGACAATGAGGACAAGGAACCGCCTACCCCATGTATTTACATTTCCGCCCCAGCCCGAAACGCTACTACGCCGGGTTGTTGCTTGTACTGCTGATTGGATGCTTCGCCGCCCCGAATCTGGCCGCCCAAACGCTGGAAGGCATGGTGATTAGCGAGGACCGTGAACCGCTTGTCGGCGTCACGGTGTGGTGCATTCAGCAGCGTGACATCCAACGCGCCGAGACGGACGCCGATGGGGTGTTTCGATTTTCAGATTTAAGCGTGGCCTTTACTTCCATTATCGCCTATAAAGAGGGCCGGGCCCTGAGTGGCTGGAGTGGAGTGTATTGGGAAGACCTGCCCCTGATGTTGATCATGCGTCCCGCGGCTACCCTGACCATGCGCCTGATCGATCGGCGTTATAATCCGGTGCCGGGCGTGCGGGTGAAATCGATGATGCTGGACGACCAGTTCCTGGTTCCGGTTGAGCGCTTGGCTGATCACGGTTTCCCGATGATTCGCAGCGACGACGAGGGGCATCTCGACATTCCCATGCTTAATAGCCATGGCTTTGCGCAATTGATACTCACCCATATTGATCATGCCGACACCCGGGTGACCCATCTGCCGGTGCGTGAGAATCGGCAGAACATAGTGATGTCCCAGGGCGGCCTGCTCCGGGGACGTGTTACCGCCGATGGGGAGGGGGTCGCCAATGCGGAGGTGTCGGTGTTTCGTCCTGCTCGGGAGGGGGTGAACGAATACGCCAACTTGTTTACCGACCCGGAAGGTTTCTTTCAGGTGCGTTTGCAGTTGGGGGAATACCAGGTCCGGGCGGCGCATCCCAGCTATGCCTCGCCGGGGCCGGTCTCCGTGAATGTGCGGAGTCACGACGAAGCCACGGAAATCACGGCGCTATTGGTGAATGCGCGGGTAATTGCAGGGCGTATCCTGAGGCCCGGTAACGAGCCGGCGGTGGGTGTCTGGGTCCGCTATCGCTCGGAAGACGGGGTGGTGGACGAAGCCATCAGCGATTTCGACGGCGACTTTCGCTTGCAGGTTGCCCGGGGGGAAGGCGTGTTGCGTGTGTCCGCGCCACCAGGATTCATGACCGAGATGCTGTCGGACATACCGGTGGATTTGCAAGAGACCATGCGGGTCAATGTCGGCAATATCCAGCTCGAACCCTTGCCGGTGCTGGAAGGGCAGGTTGTCGATGACACAGGCGCGGCCGTGGAAGGCGCCGTCGTGCAGACCATGAATTTGCCCTACCCCATCTGGGTCTTCACGGATGCGGACGGGAACTATGAACTGCCACTCGACTATGTGCCGGATGTGGAGCATATCGTGTTGCGGGCGGAGCATCCGCGGCGTCTGTTGCGATATGATTTCGGGGTCAACCTGGAAAACCTGGAGCTCGCCAACGCAACCCTACGGAGTTATGAGCCGCTGGATGAGCAGATCCTGGAGCATTTAAGGGGCAATAACCTGCAATTCCTGATGAATGAGCCGGCCCCGGAAATTGATGTCGAGGACTGGTTCAACACCAACCCGGTGACCCTGGAGGATTTGCAAGGCCAGGTTGTCGTGCTGACCTTCTGGGGCGGTTTTGATGACAGCGACTGGAACCGCATCCGCATGGAAGAGCTCAAGGCCTACTACCGCCTCTTTCAGGATGCCGACGATGTTGTGTTTTTGAACATCCACGACTCCAGCAGCGACCCGGAAGACATCGAAGACTACATGTACCAGTTCGGCATCCCCTTCGGCTGCGGACGGGACGCCGAACCATTCGTCACCTTCGTGGAATACGGCATCAACTTCATTCCACAGACCGTGCTCATCGACAAAGAAGGGGTGGTCCGGTATTATCAGACCGAGGGACGTCTGCTCGAGTTGATCAAGGCGCTCCGGCTGCGGGGCTAAGGCGGCCGGGCCATGGGGACGTGTATGGGCGGGCCCCCGTGCCCGCCCTAGGGGGTGGCTTCGCCCAGCCCGTCATGCCTGCGCAGGGGCGTGTCGATTAAGTGTTTACATTTATTACATAATCACATAACTATAAATCAATATTTTCAGGGGCGTGTTAAATCCTTTTGGTCGTTCATCACCCACTAACATACAACCGCCCGACCGCGGAGCGGTCACTGATGATTAGCCCGGGGTTGAGCCGTAGGAGCGAACCTTGGGTTCGCCCGTAGGCGATACCCCGGGATCGGGGCTTCCCCCCCCAGGGCCGACCCTGAATGGGTCGCGGAAGATCGCTCCACATAAGGCCTTTGGGTGTAATAATATGATTGGGCTTAATTGATCATCCGCGAGTGGGTAAGGGGGTGGAAGTTCCACCCCCTCCCCGTTGTCGCGATGGGGTTGATTCCCCATATTTACCGGCGTGAGGGTCTCTCACCGGGCGGCTCCCGTTAAGGTTGCCCCGTTTCG
>SKJD01000202.1 GCA_007116095.1 Candidatus Hydrogenedentota bacterium | reverse complement strand
TGGAAGACTGGCGCGCCACGCTGGAAGCCGTGATCACCGGCCGGGGCGACAACATGCTCCCGGGACGCAGGGGCCTCGATCCGCAGGACGGCAAAAAAGTCGCGGAACCAGAAAAAGAAGCGCCCGCCGACGACAGCATGAAGTACTACGGCAGCGTGTTCTTGCAGCGGGTGAATCTCTGGCAGGACAACCCCAGTGTGAAAGAGCGCATCCTCGCCCCGGAGATCGGCAAGATGGCCACCCAGCTCGCGGGGGCGGAAGGGTTCCGGGTCTGGCATGATCAGGCGCTGTACAAGGCGCCCTGGAGCAATCCCACGGCCTTGCACAAGGACAATCCCTACTGGTCCTTCTATTCGCCCGACGCCATCACCATCTGGATCGCCCTGGACGACGTGACGCCAGACAACGGTTGTCTCTACTTCATCCCCGGCTCACACCGCCCTGCCGAGTACAAGAACGTGGGCATCAGCCCGAACATGGGCGCGATCTTCGAGGCCTGCCCGGAATACCGGGAAATCGAGCCGAAGAAGGCGGTGATGAAGGCCGGTTCTTGCTCCTTCCACAACGGCCTGACCATCCACGGCGCCACCCCGAACATGACCCCGCGCTGGCGCCGCGCCATGACCTGCGCCTTCATGCCCATCGGCGCCACCTTCAACGGCCAGCGTAATATTCTGACCGAGGAGCAGTTTAACCGCCTGAAGGAAGGCGATGCGCTGGAAGACGATGAGCAGAATCCCATAGTATATGCGCGGTGCTGGGAAAAGGCCCAGACATAAAAGGGGCGTTGTAGGGGCGCCCCCCTGTAGGCGCCCAGGGCGGGCACGGGGGCCCGCCCCTACATTCCTGCGCAGGAAAAACGTGGGCGTTGTAAAGGCGCCCCCCTGTGGGCGCCCAGGGCGGGCCACAACGTCTGTCTCACCCGAACAATCACATATATCATTAACATCAAGGGGGAATCCATGGAAGCACGCGAACGTGTCATCGAAACCATCCGGCGGGGGAAGCTTGACCGCATTCCGGTCTACGGCTGGGTGGCCGCCAACCTATCCGAGCCCATTACCGAACAGTTTGGTTCGGTCGCGGCCTTCGAAGACCACTACGAATTCGACTACGCCCACCTCTTCGGCGGCCCGCTCTGCCACAAGGCCGAGGACGTCGAAGCACTGCAAGCGGCTTCCGGCGGCGCCATCGATCCGCTCAGCTTCAGCGAGCTTGCCTACACAGACCCCGACGACAGCAGCGCCTACCAGGACATCATCGATCAGGTCAGGCAGCACAAGGAAGAGCGCGGCCGCTTTGTTTACGTGCAGACCCCCGGCATTTTCGAGGCGCTCAACGGCGTCTTCGGCATCGAGAACCACCTGATGTACCTGCTGATGTACATGGACGAAATCCAGGAGGTCTACGCCCGGCAGGCCGCGTGGAACAAGGCCTTTGCCATGAACTGCCTCGACCTCGGCGTCGACATGATCCACGTCTCCGACGACTGGGGCGGCCAGCAGAACCTGCTGTTTAGTGTAGATACCTGGTGGTCGCACATTTACCCCTACCACAAAATCACCGCCGACGCCGTGAAGGCGCGCGGAGCCTTTCTCAGCCTGCACACGGACGGCAACATCAACAGCGTCATTGACGGCATCATCAAGCTCGGCTTTGACGTCGTGCACCCCTGGCAGGAATCCGCAGGGATGAGCCTGAAGGAACACCGCGAAAAGTACATCGATCATTTCGTGACCATGGGCGGCCTGGATGTCCAGACCACCATCGGCTTTGAGAAATACGACTACCTTCAGGCAGAAATCGAGCGTGTGTTGCAACTTTCGGTGGACGGCGGCCAACTCTATTGCACCTCCCATTTCGTGCAGGATCATTGCAGCATGGAAGAACTCTGCTTCGCCTTCGACCTGATCTACCGGCTTGTGCGTGAGTTGGGGGCAACCTGACAGATCACCGGCGTAAAGCCGTGATTATGCAGCATACACCGTCCTGCCCAAAGAGTTAACTCCGTCAGTTTCCGGTAAAACTTGAAATTTTCCCGTTGTCTTCGTGATCATATGCCCACACGATTATCCCGCCAGGCGCTTTCTTTGGAAAGCGTTTCACACCGGACCGAACACACTGTCCGGGTTTTCTCGCACCGGGCAACGGAATGGGCATGGATTTTATGCAACGATTTTTTTACGGGTTTTCACTTCGAAATTGGGGCATGGCGGCGCTGTTGCCGCTGCTGGCAGTCTTGCTGCTGCCGGGTTGCGCACAGGAGGGCGATCGCCCCACAGGCGGGCGTACAGCGAGTAATGTTCTCCGGGTTGATCTGAACCTGTACACGCCCGGCACGATTCCGATGGGCATCGGGGAGCCGAACCGGATTGCCGAGGACATCGCGTTGGAGTGGGAGGAGATGAATCCGGGGAAGCGCATTCGTTTCCAGCAAATCATCCAACCCGGCACGAACGAGGGAGAATGGCTCAAGACCCAGCTCATCGGCGGGGTGGCCCCGGAGATCATCACTCAGAACGCCGAAGTCTCCTGGATGGACGTGGACAAGGGCTGGTACGTGCCGCTGGATGAATTCCTGGAGCGGCCGAATCCCTACATCCCCGGCAATGAGCGCTGGATTGATTCCTTCACCAACCAGGCGCTCGTCAACTCGAAACGCGCTCCGGACGGCAAGCTCTACTGTATTCCCATCGACATCGTGGAGACCGGGGTCTTTTACAACAAGACCATCCTCGACGAGCTTGGCATTACCGAATTGCCGGAGACCTGGGCGGAGTTCATCGACGTCCTAGACACCATCCAGCGCGAAAGCAACTACATTCCCTTCACCGCCGACCTGAACCTGGCGTCCGATTGGGGCATGGACATCCTCTTCGAAATGATCTACCACGACATCCTGCCGTACATGGATTTGGTCGAAGCGGACGCCAACGCCCAGGAATACCTCGGCCATTACCTCGATCCACAGGAAGCGGGCTTTCTCTTCAGCAAGGGCTTTTTTACGTCCCGCGATCCCCGTTGGCGCAAGATGAACGAGATGATGCTGGACTGGCGGCAATACCAGGCGCGGGAGTTGAAGAACAGCGATCCCATCCGCCTCTTCCTGACACAGCGTCTGGCCATGTACTGGAGCGGTTCCTGGCTTATCCGCCGCATGGCCACCGACCCGTACATTGACTTCGAATGGGGGATCATGTACCTGCCGAAACTCACCGAAGAGACGACCCAGTTTGCCTCGGGTACGGAAGCCACGGTCATCGGCGGCGCAGCGGTCCAGCTACACGTCACGAACAGCGCGCTGATCAAAGATAACCTGGAGGAATGCATCGATTTTCTGATGTGGCTCTCC
>SKJD01000418.1 GCA_007116095.1 Candidatus Hydrogenedentota bacterium | reverse complement strand
GACGGCACAGGGACCGCATCGATGTCGATACCGCTTTCACGGCCACTATCCAGCTCATAAGGACGATGCGGATCACTCGTGCCAAACCAGAAACAGAATGGCTTGTCCGTGTCGCGCTGCTCCATGAATGCATCAAAACGGCCACCGGGTCCGCAAGGGTGTTCTTCGTAGCCCCCTCTCTCGAAGGTTCCGGGGCCCCAAGCCTTGCGCCAATGCCCGATTTCATAGCCCTGCTCCCGGATCATAAACATGAAATTCGGATGTTGGACATCCACCTCGCCGTGGAGGTTGGCGCCCGGTCCGAGCCGGTAGAATTGCTGGCCAGTCAAGATGGCGTTGCGGCATGGGGTACATGAGGGCGTGGAAATATAGGCATGGTCAAAGAGCACCCCTTCCGTAGCGATGCGATCGAAGGCCGGGGTTTTCACCACTGGATCGCCATAGGCCCCCGCATGTGGCCAGCCCCAATCATCCGCCATGGCAAAGAGTATGTTGGGTCGTCTACGCGGCGGATCCACGGCCTGCGCTCCGGCGAGGGATAGCGACAACGACGAGACACAGCCCGTCGCGACCATCGAATTCAAAAAAGAGCGCCTGGATACCTGCTTCATGGTCTTTTCCCTTCTGGCGATGTCCAAAGTATCACACGTCTGTATACCCAATGCGAAAACGGCATCTACACTTCACGCTATGCGTGCATCGATGTCCAGCCACACCGGGCAAAGCCTGCTAAAAATCATCGCAGTATTGATAGGCCCGGATGAGCGCCTGCTCTCCTTCGACGCCTCCCTGTGACTTGCCATGCTCCATGCCGATGACGCCGGTGTAACCCTTCTCGTAGAGGTGTTTGAATATATTCCGGTAATTGATTTCCCCAGTGGTGGGTTCGCGGCGACCGGGGTTGTCCCCCACCTGAAAATAGGGCGTTTCCTCCCAGGCATAGTCAATATTCGGGATGAGGTTGCCCTCACTCATCTGCTGGTGGTACAGGTCGTTGAGTATTTTGCAACAAGGGCTGTCCACCATCCGGCACAACATGTAGGCTTGTGGAATCTTGGTCAAAAAGACGCCGGGGATATCCACCAGATAGTTCAGCGGCTCGATCACCATAATCAGGCCCGTATCCTCACAAACCTCCGCACAGTACTTGAGATTATCAATGACGATGGCGTTCTGATAATCCCACTCCAGGCGCTGATCATAGAGTCCCGGCACGACGGTGCACCACTTGGCATTCACGCGCTTCGCCACCTCCACCGAATCCCGGACCTCGTCGAGGAGAAATGCCCGCATTTCCGGGTCCCGCGAGGCGAAGGTGACATTGTGGAAGTCGGCCTGCGCGACAAAGACCCCCATCTCCATCCCCAGGCGTTCCATTTCTTGGGCAATTGCTTCCTGTTCTTCCACAGGACGGCTCCGCATGGGGTTGTCTTCCAGGGCCATGAAGCCATGGTCCGCCATGAAGCGCAACTGGTCCAACAAATCGCTCCCGGCGGAATTTTCGAACATGCCGAAATGCGGCGCATATTTCAGTTTGTATTCCGACTTCAGCGCCACATCATCGGCGTGTGCGCCGGCTCCCATGGCCATCGTAGCCGCCCCGGTTACCAGCCCAGCCTGCAAGAAAGTCCGTCGTTCCATCGTGTTTCGCCTTATCTGTTCCCTGTCTTAAAGGAGCGCCAACCTACAGAAATGGGCGCTCACCGAAGCGCGAAAAGCACCCCGGACGAACGCCCGCATGCGTCGTCACATCAAATCACGTACCAGGTCTGGTAGCCTAGAAATCATCGCTGTATTGATAGGCGCGGATCAGCGCCTTTTCACCTTCCACACCGCTCTGGGACTTGCCATGCTCCATACCGACGATGCCGGTGAAGCCTTTATTGTGCAGATGCTTGAAAATATTGCGGTAATTGACTTCTCCGGTGGTGGGTTCACGGCGCCCCGGGTTGTCAGCCACCTGAAAGTAGACGGTCTCATCCCAAGCCATGTCAATGTTCGGAATAAGGTTGCCTTCGGTAATCTGCTGGTGATAGATGTCATTCAAAACCTTGCAACTGGGGCTGTCGACGGCCTTGCAGATCATGTAGGCCTGGGGAATCTTGGTCAGGAAAAGGGCCGGGTGATCGCGCCAGGGATTAAGCGGTTCCAGCACCATGACCAGGCCGCTTTCCTCACAGATTTCAGCGCAGAACTTCAGATTATCCACGACGATGGTGGTCTGGTAGTCCCATTCCAATCCCTGATCATAACGTCCCGGCACGACCGTGCACCACTTGGCATTGACACGCTTGGCCACTTCCACCGAAGCTTGTATCTCATTCTTCAGATGCTCCCGCACCTCCGGATCGCGTGAGGCAAAGGTAACATTGTTAAAATCGGCATTCGCGACAAAGACGCCCATTTCCATGCCCAGCCGTTCCATCTCGCGCGCAATGGCCTCCTGCTCTTCGACCGAACGCCCACGCATGCCATTATCTTCCAACGCCATGAAGCCATGATCCGCCATGAAGCGCAGTTGATCCAGCAAATCTTCCCCGGCTGAATTCTCGAACATGCCAAAATGCGGCGCGTACTTCAGCTTGTATTCAGACTTCAAGCCTTCTTCCTCCGCCGAAGCGGAGCCTGTCGCGCCCAAGGTCATGGCGGCGGCTCCCGCTGCTACGCCCGCCTGTAAAAAACTTCTGCGTTCCATCGTGTAAATCTCCTTTTATACTGCTGCTGAAAAACACTGGGCTTCTGGGCTACAGGGCACAATACACAATACATCCAATGCGATGCAATAATCCCCCACACGGTAGCGCTTAGCCCCGAAGCATTCCAGAAACATAGGTATCGCGGCCCGACAGCCCTCTTTCAACTAGCCCTCATACGCATTGCCAAGCGAGTTGCTCAGCCGTGCGTAATGATAGCGCACATAGGCCGCCAGGGCCATATACAATCGGGTCGCCTCATAGACAGGCGCCGGCAACTGCGCACTCCTAAACTTGAAACGGTAGGCATAGGGCGCGCCGCTTTGGGAGTCCTGCAGGCAAAAAGAGGCCCAGCGCATGGGGGCTATCGCCTTGTTCCGAAGCTCGGAATAGGTCTCGCCCAGCTTGCTGAAAACTAAAATCATTTCAGCGGCGTCCTGAAGGGTGACCGGGCCTCTTCTGCCTATCAGCGCTGGTATGCCGTTTTTCGGGATTTGTTTCAGCAGCGTACGAATCTCGGCTCGCATGGTGTCTTGTGAAATAAGCTGTGGAAACGACTGCGACACCCGGTGCATGGCCTCCAGCGCCATCAACTCGCGGTTTAGACGCGGCGCTGTCCCTGAATCGTGGGCTTTGAAGAGAATATCTGCATTGGCCGGCAGG
>SKJD01000469.1 GCA_007116095.1 Candidatus Hydrogenedentota bacterium | reverse complement strand
GACAAACAGCATCGTGCAACGTAACGCCATCGAGCCAGCGCAGGAGGTTGCGGGGAGTACGGCAATGCCTTACACATCGCCACCCCCATCATCGGCCTCGCACGCGAACCAAACCACAACACCACCAACCGCATCCAATCCGCTGCCCGTAAGTAATGAAACCCCGCTTCCGGTGGAGGCCGCAACCACCACCCCCGCGGCGGCAGCGACACTGTACTGGGAACAGGGCCTGACTCTGTTGTGGCTATGTGGCGTCATGTTCCTGGCGGGCTATGTGTTTGCCTTGAACTTTTGGTACACCTGGCGTCTGCGCCATGCCGCGCCGGTCGAGGATACTGCCCTGCTGCATGTCTTTCAGGACTGCGCTTCCCAGATGAGGACGCCCCACGTACGGCTCTGCGAGACCGAACTCTTGCGGAGTCCCGCCGTGATGGGGATGTGGCGTCCCCGCCTGTTCCTGCCGCTGAGCGCCAGCGAGAAATTGTCCCACCGTGACCTGCGTTATGTATTTCTGCACGAACTCGCTCATGTGCGACGCTGGGACATCCCCATGAACTGGCTTTGCACCTTATTACTAGCAATACACTGGTTTAACCCGATTTTATGGTTCGGTTTCCGCCGCATGCGCCACGATCAGGAACTGGCCTGCGACAATGAAGCCCTGCGCCATACCCAACCGGGCGAAGCCAAAGCCTATGGAGAAACCATCATGACCATGCTGCAAAAACATCAAAAGCCCAGCCCCGCGCCTGGTCTTGCAGGATTGGCGGGGGTTGTGGAAGCGCGCTCCTCGGCGGGGCGCCGCATCCGCCATATCGCCGCGTATCGCTATGACGGCCGTACCTGGTCGGTGCTTGCCATCACCGCCGCGCTGTTATTAACCGTTGTCTCACTCACCAACGCCCAAAGCAATACCGCCGCGACCGGGGAAGCGGCGTTTGGCGTGTCCGGTAGTGAAGAAATCACACAAATTACGCACAACACAGCCGAATACGCTGAAGCCCTGGATGAACGCCTGGAGGTGATGCTGGGACTATGGCGAGAAGCCGCGACGGCGCACGACACGCCAACGCAATTAATCAACGGCGTCATTGAATTGTGCCAGACATGGCAGCCCCAAGGGCATCCAGAGCTTGAGCCCATTGACCCGGACGCCATGCGGGAAGGGTTCATGGACTATCTCGACCACATTGTGCTGCTCTTGCAGTCAGACTTTCTGGGAAACCCGCCCTATCCCCATATCCGGGACCATTTTACGGTGCACGACCGCAATCCCCTGGAAACCTACACCGCGTTCTGCATCCTGAATGCCGTCTCGCAACCGGCGCTCACCGATGAACGCAAGGCAAGTCTCAAGTCAAACTACCTCACGCTTTTCGAGTCCTTACTCCATGGGATAGAAGCCCGCATTGAAGCTGCGGTGGCGCCTCCCGGGAGTACGGAATTGACCCGCTTGGTAGCGACGGAAGGGGAGGCTGTGCTTCAAGAGCTGGAAAGGATCATTGAGCACAGCCTCAATAATCCCCTCAGTCCGCTGTTTAAGTTGCCGTTGGCGTCCGAACAACGGGACAAATTTATCACAGAACAAGCCGAGGCCGCCTTGCTGCCCACGCTGCAATCGGAGCGCAATGCGGAGATTACCAAAAAAACGCAGCAGATGATGAAAGAACACCTGCGCCGCGTGATCCATAGATTGCCCAATACGCTGTACAGCCCCATCCTTTCCGACAATCCCTATGGCCCCGCGATGCATGTGTTCTATTTTGACGAAAGAATTCCCGGACTAGAGGACTCGCCCTGGCAGATCATGTACTTTCCCCGACTGCTTGAGGCAGGCCGCCCGGCACCCGAGGAGCAGCCTCCCGCACAGACTACGGCATTGGAACATAATCCGGAAATCACGCCCGAAGCGCTAGAGCAGGCCCAATGTGCGAACCATTTGAAGCAGTGGGGCTTGATCATGAAGATGTTCGCCAGTGAAAATCGCGGGCGCTTTCCCACGCTTTCGTCAGACGCCGGCAATTTAATGCCTGAGCCGACCTTGCTTTATCCTGAATATCTGCTCGGTTTGCAAATATGCTATTGCCCCGCACAGACCCCCAAACCGGATATTGAGAAGGATCTATCGGGCGAAGCAGCGGTCCTGGCACACTTCCAGTCCAGCGATTACTATTATATTGGCTACGTATTGGAAGATGACGCCTCGGTGGATGCGTTTGCATCGGCTTACAGAACTGCAATCGAAAGCGGCCAAAATCTTTCCAGGCTATTGGAGGCCATGTCGGAGAGCGGTTCACGCCATGGCATACGTCCCCTGAGGGAAGGCGTCGAACGCTTTTTCATCACGGATATCAATGATCCGGGGCCTGCTGCACGGGCACAGTCGGAAATCCCGGTTATGATGGACAAGATGGGCAACCACCCCGAGGGCGGTAATGTATTTTATATGGATGGTCGTGTGGAATTTGTTCGGAACGGCGACTGGCCCATGACTGAACGCACCCACGCCGCCCTGGCCGCATTGGAGGCGCTGCGTGGCGAAACCCTGTCCATGGACATCCCGGAGAAAAGTGTGGCAAGCGGTTTTGGTTTGGGCATGGGCTTTAGAGGGATACCGGATAGGTGAATGGTGCAGCGCGACCAGTGTAAGAACAATCTGTACCGGGTATAGCTTTTGCCGAGGCTTGTTTTATCCGCAGATTGCGCAGAGGAACGCAGATTGAAAAGGGCGACTCCACATAGCTGCGCCCCGACGACTATTTTCCGTGGTAAAGAATTTACAGCTTGATTTCCGTCTCCAGCACTTTCAGGAAGGCGGCGAGCCAGGCGGGATGTGCCGGCCAGGCCGGGGCGGTGATCAGGTTGTTTTCCACGTGCACCCCGTCAATCGGCGTTTCCACATAATGCCCGCCGACACCGTTCACCTCCGGGGCGCAGGCAGGGTAGGCCGTGCAGCTTCGTCCCATCAACACCCCCGCCGCCGCGAGAATCTGTACGCCATGGCAGACCGCCGCAATTGGCTTCCACAGCTCCGAAAAATGCCGCACCATCGTCAGCACCTCATCATTCAGGCGCAAATACTCCGGCGCCCGGCCCCCTGGAATGACCAATGCGTCGTAGTCCTCCACGTTCACCTCGGCGAAATCGGCGTTCAGCATAAAATGATGGCCCGGCTTCTCGCTGTAGGTCTGGTCGCCTTCAAAATCATGGATGGCCGTGCGCACGGTGTCGCGGGCTACTTTCCCCGGACATACTGCGTGCACCGTATGCCCCACCATAAGCAGGGCCTGGAACGGCACCATTACTTCATAATCCTCTACAAAATCACCGACGATCATCAGAATTTTTTTCGCTGCCATG
>SKJD01000011.1 GCA_007116095.1 Candidatus Hydrogenedentota bacterium | reverse complement strand
GGAACTCGGCTTTCAGCATTTCGAGGTCATTCCGTCCCCCCTGCTGGGTCCGGCGGGCAACCGGGAATTTCTGGCTTATCTGAATATGTATCGACCCGTGGCAAGCGATACAGGCGTCCCAACTTCGAATTCGTCATAGTCCTTCCCAAATGCGTACAATAGCTACTCCCCAGTGTTGAAACGCCACGCGCAACCAGGTATTTGCGGGAACCATGCTAGAACTTTTACGTATTCAAAACTACGCACTCATCGAGCAATTGGAAGTCGAATTCAACGTCGGTTTCAATGCCCTGACCGGAGAGACCGGCGCGGGCAAGTCGATTGTGGTCGGTGCGCTCAACCTGGTGCTGGGCGCCCGGGCTTCCGGCGCGGCGCTGCGTACCGGCGCCCAAAAGGCCCACATCGAGGCCCTCTTCCATCTGGACGTCCCCTCCCCCGCCCTGGCGGCATTGCTGGAGGCGCATGAAATTCATCTTGAAGACGGCGCGCTCTTGCTGGCCCGCACCATCACCGCAGACGGACGCAGCCGGGGCTACGCAGGGGGACGTCTGGTGCCGATCCATGTGCTGGCGGCCCTGGGCGATGAGCTGGTCGATCTCCACGGCCAACATGAGCACCAATCCCTCCTCAAGACCGAACGCCAACTGGACCTGCTGGATGGCTTCGCAGAGCTGGAGACGCAAGCGGCTGCCCTGCAGGAGCAGGTGCAGGAATTGCGTCGGCTGGAAAAGCGCTTGCAGGCCCTGGAGCAGGATGACCGGGACAAGACCCGGCAGATGGAGTTCCTGCGCTTCGAGGTGGAGGAAATCAACGAGGCCGGGTTGGGCCTGGATGAAGAGACGGTAGTCCGCGAACGCCTGCAAATCATCAACAACGCGGAAAATATCTACACCCTCACAAACCAGGCTTGGGGCTTGCTCTATGAGAACGAGCAGGGCGCGGCCATTGACGCCGTCGATGCGGCGCTCAAGTCGATGGAAGACCTTGCCGAGATCAATGCGGAGTTGCGGTTGCTGTATGAGCAGCTTAGTGAACTGCGCGTTGGGCTGGAGGCCGTGGCCGGGGAAATCCGGCTGCATACAGAACATGTGGAGTATGATCCGGAAGAACTGGAATCACTCAATCAGCGGCTGGCGCTTATTGGCGGGCTGAAGCGGAAGTATGGCGGAAGCGTCGCCGAGATTTTGGCCTATCGGGACCGGGCCGCGGCGGAGCTGGAGGAATATGAACAACGGGACGTCCGTCTGGAGGAAATCCGTCAGCAACATGCCGAATTACAGGAAAAGGCCCTGGCCGCGGCGCGGAACATGAGTAAAAAGCGCAAACAAGCCGCCCGGAAGCTGGACAAACGGGTCCAGGGTATCCTGCAAAATCTGGGTATGAAAGGCGCACGTTTCGAGACCCGCTTCGAGGCCGTTGCGCTGGGAAGCCGTGGTATCGATCGGGTGACCTTCATGCTGGCGGCCAACAAGGGCGAAGCATTGCATTCGTTGAAGCAGGTGGCGTCGGGCGGGGAAATATCGCGGATCATGCTGGCCCTGAAAAGCGCTTTCGCCCAGGCCGACACGATTCCTACCTTGATCTTCGATGAAATCGACTCGGGCGTGGGCGGGGCCATTGCGCGGAAGGTGGCCGACAAGCTCCGGGAACTGGCCGCCACGCACCAGGTCATCTGCATCACCCACATCCCGCAAATTGCCGCGCTGGCCAACGCGCATTACCAGGTGCAGAAACATAGCGTCAAAGATCGGACGACCACCTGCGTTTTGGCCATTGACGATGAGCACCGCGTTGAGGAATTGGCGCGTCTGCTCGACGGGACCCTCTCCACCGTCAGTCGCGAGCACGCCCGCGCCCTGCTGGAAGACGCCGAAAACGGCAGGTCAAACTGACGCCCGGCTCCGGTTATGACAGCCCCCTGTGTGCTTGTGGCATCGTGGACAGCATGGACGGGCCGGGTCCCAGACCACAAACCGTTCACAAGGTCCACATTATACGCGCCAGCAAAATAACAAGCTACCGGTCCACGTATGCCGTGTCGGATTTGGAATCCGGGCAGGTGAACCGGTAGCTTTTTGGAAATGTGCTGTCTGTTGTCAGACCGCTTCTGGACTATTCGTCATGTCGTCTAAGGGAAATTGTTGAAAGATTAGGAGGGGAGGATCAGGCCAGCGGGGAGCTGCCTTGTTCTTTCAATTCGGAAAGGGAGGAAGCATCGCTGGCGCCGTTGGCCTTCATGCGGGCTGTCTTGCGGGCGGCATGGCGTTCTTCGATGACCTGCCGCTCCGACTTCGCATCGCTGTTGTCCCACTTTGCGAATGAAATAATCGCGTGGGCTGCGTACAAAAGCGATGAACTGTCAAATGTACTGTAGTTCAACATAATAGACTGGGGTGGTTACCTCCGTTGGTTTGCATTGTGCGACCGGCCGGGGACATCCCGGCGCCAATACCCGCGGTCGCAGGAACTGCCTATATCTCTATAAGGGAGTATGCACACTTCAAAAACGGTATTTTGATCCGCGCATTCAACCTTTTTAACGGAAGCGTTGTGGTATCTATTCCTGAACCCATAAATTTAATGGAATTTTAACATGGGGTCTGCTGGATTCTGTGGATAGTTGGAAATACCCGTGGCCTGACAAGGCGTCCGCATCCCGCCATTGCTTGCGATCCCTGATATCGCGTATAATTAACGCTATCCTGAATCAGGTTTTGTGCCCGCCGACGCCGTGTTTTCCTGCGAATTGCTGAAGCTACGGCTCGGCGCTTTCTTTATCCGCTTTCCCTTATTGTTGTGCTTGTTTCTCAATGCATCCTGTCGTGGTGCGTGTTGGAGTGTTGCCGTCATGCCGAAGAAAAAGAAATTACCCCTGGTGGCCATTTGTGGCCGGCCTAATGTGGGCAAGTCCACCCTGTTCAATCGCCTGATTGGCAAGGCGCGGGCCATTGTGCATGACGAGGTGGGTATTACCCGCGACCGCTATTATGGCGAAGCCAAATGGGATGAATACCATGTCCGTATGGTGGACACGGGCGGCATGGTTGACGAAGCGCCCGACGCCATTACCCGGGCGATGCAGGAGCAGGTGTACCTCGCCCTGAAAGAGGCGCAGGTGGTGCTCTTTGTGCTCGACTCCCAACAGCCCCTGACCAAGCTGGACTATGACGCCCGGGACATCGTGCTCAAGAGCGGCAAGCCGGTGGTCTTGGCGGCGAACAAGCTGGACAACGCCAAACTCCGCGAAAATGTATATGAATTTTACGAACTGGGCCTGGGCGAACCCATTCCGGTTTCCTCGGGGCACAACCTGGGCTTTGACGCCCTGCGGGAAGCCCTGGAAGCGCACCTTCCCAAGCCGGAACCGGG
>SKJD01000399.1 GCA_007116095.1 Candidatus Hydrogenedentota bacterium | reverse complement strand
CGGCAGCTTCCGGCGGGTACGGATATCGGCTATTGCCGGACCTATACGACTTCCGAGGATACCCGGGTGGCCATTGTGCCGGTCGGCTATGGCGACGGCTACCTGCATTGTCTGTCCAACAAGGCCGAGGTGCTGATCCACGGCAAGCGCTGTCCGGTGCGCGGGAATGTCAGCATGGACCAGATCGTCGTGGAGGTGACCGGGTTGCCGCTTGTGAAATGCGGTGACCGGGTCACGCTGATCGGCGCGGAAGGCGATGAGCGTATCACCGCCGAGGAGATGGCCCGTTGGGCCGACACCATTCCCTATGAAATCGTAACCCGTATCGGGCATCGTGTTCGGCGGGAATTTATCGGAGGCTAAGGCGTGCGATACGGCGCCGGCATGCGTTGAACCTGTGCCGGTTTGCGGTGGCGTGGCATCAGGCATGGCGCATTTTAGATACTACATAGACGGCTACAACGTCCTGCACAAGTCCCGGTTGTTGCGGCCACTGGCCATGCAGGACTTCGAGTCGGCCCGGGAAGGGCTCATCGACAAGGTGGCGACCCTGTGCATGGCGACTGGCCGCCACGCCACGATTGTCTTTGACGGTCAGGGACGTCACTTGCCGGAGGTGATGGCGCATTATCGGGGCGTGCCGCATCTGAAGGTGTTGTATTCGCCGAGCATGCACACAGCCGACACAATCATCGAGCGCATTGTGTATAAATTACCCAACCGGCTGGAGGCGGTGGTGGTCTCCAACGACCGGGGCCTGCGTGACGCCTGTCGCTTCATGGGCGCGCTGGTGATGGAGGCCGATCACTTCCTGGAGACCGTGCGGGAGAGCCGCCGCGACATCAGCCAGAGTCTCGCGCACCGTCGTCGGTCTTCTCCGAACCACCTGGAAAAGCGCCTGGATGCGGATGCGCTGGGCTATTTGCAGCGCCTGAAAAAAAAGCTGTAGCAACAAGCTGCGGCGGCGATTTGCACCCGTTTTTTTGAAATGCTACAATCATGATGGAATTTCGAGGGGTTCCACATGGCCAAAGCGCCCCGACCCGAAAGTGCACAGAGTCTTGGTTATTTTCGCGCACTGGCGCTACTCGGCGTCTTGGGCCTGAGTATGGCGCTGCCGGTGCTGTTTTTTCTTTTTTTGGGGCTTTGGCTGGATGCGCGTTACGGTGGGCAAGGTCTCTTTGTCGCAGGCGCCATTGTGTTGGGGGTGATCGCAGGGTTTTTCGGCGCTTATCAATGCCTTAAAAAGGAGTTGCCTTGGAAGCACTGAAGCGTTTGCGCATCTACTGCGTGCGCCTGTCGATCCTGGCTACGATTGTCCTCACGGTGCTGGTGTGGGCGCTCTGGGGGCGCACCATTGGACTGGGGCTGGCGATGGGGGGGCTGGGAGGAACCCTGGCTTTTTGGCTGTTGGCTTTACGGGCGGAAAAACTTGCAACATTACCCCCTGATAAAGTACAGTCTTGGGCACTTCAATATACCTTCTTTCGCCTCCTGATCTACGCCCTCGTTTTGTACCGCGCCTATTCTTTGGATCCAGAATCCATGCACGGACTTTTTGCAGCCGCCGGGGGACTTTTCATCGTTCGTTTGGCGATTATTTTTTTGGCTTTTACCGGTCTGGACCTTAAAGACGAGCAGGCCGCACCCAAGTAACCTTTGAACGAGAAGAACTATCAAACATGGACAGCATTGGTGAACGTTTAATCTGGTATTACATTCCCTTCACGGACATCGAGATTCCGCTGGGGGGGGTGAACCCCGTCACCTTGTTTAACGCGCTGCTCGTGATAGTCTTGTTGTTGGGGCTGTGCTATTGGTCGGTGCGCCGCTTTTCGATGCTGCCGGGCCGCGCCCAATACGCCATGGAATTGTATGTGGGGGCCTTTGATCAACTGGTCTGCAATTCGCTGGAGCTGGGCTCCTTGCGCGAGAACCGGAAGTTCTTCCCGCTGATCGGCGCCCTGTTTATCTATCTTTTGCTCTGCAACTTCATCGGCTTCTTCCCGTCGCATTCCATAGAAGAGCCCACCGCGGACATCAACACCACCCTGGGACTGGGCATCATGGCCATGGGGATCGCGACGTATTGCGGGATTAAGGTGAAGGGTATCGGCGGTTTCGTTGAGGAGCTGATGGGGCCGATGTTCGCCAACAAGGACGCCAAGGGGCTGGGGCTGGTGGCCGGCAAGCTTTCCGCGCTCTTCTTTTTCCCATTGAACGTGATCGGGGAATTGGCCAAGGTCGTCTCCATTTCCTTCCGTCTCTTCGGCAATATCATCGGGGGCGTCATCATCATCGTCGTGGTGACGAATCTGACCTTGCATTTCAGTTGGCTGGCGGTGGGTATGGACGTATTTTTTATCTTTTTCGTGGGGACGGTGCAGGCCTTTGTGTTTACCATGTTGACCTTGACTTATATTGCGGTTGCCATCAAGTAAGGGCCAAATACTGGGATTAAAACACCTATGCAAGGGTGGGCGCCCGGCTATGTCAGACACTTTAATTGTAGCCGTGCTTTGTACTACTGCGTCCAACGACGCAAAGCTACCAACCTTAGAATTGACGTCAACCCGGCGTGATTTGCGCAGGCTGATATGTCAACCGGATAGTTGAACATGGATTTCGACCAGGAAACCTGGATAATGTTGGGCCGCTATTTTGGCGCGGGTATCGCCCTGGGTCTGGGCGGCATCGGCGCCGCCTACGGCATGGGCAAAGCGGCGGGGCACGCCAACGAGGCGATCATGCGCCAGCCCAAGGTGCAAGGCCCGATGCTGCGCACCATGCTGATTGGCCAGGCCGTGGGGGGGAGCCCCTCGATCTTCGCCCTGGTGGTCGGCCTCTTCATCCTGTTCATCCCCATCAACATCGATGATGTCGGCGGCAACTATTTTGCCGCGCTGCTGGGCGCCGGTATCGCCATCGGCTTCGGCGCGCTGGGCAGCGGTCTGGGCTGCGGCTGGCCCGCCGGCGCGGCTTGTGACGGTGTCGGACGCAATCCCCACCGTATCTCCAAAATCACCCAGGCGATGATCATTGGCCAGGCCGTGGCGCAATCACCGTCCATCTTTGCCCTCGTGGTTTCCCTCATCCTCATCATGCGCCAACAGCACTTCACCGAACCCCATATCATGGGCATCATGATCGGCGCGGGTATCGCCATGGGCCTCAGCGCCATGGGCTCGGGGATTGGTTCGGGACGCACGGCGGGCGGGGCCGTCGACGGGATGAGCGCCTGGCCCAAGTCTTACGGGGTTACCCTACGCAACATGCTGATCGGCCAGGCCGTCTGTGAGACGCCCGCCATCTTCGGGATGCTGGTGGCCTTTATCATGATGTTCGCCATGCAGGACCTGGAGTTTGGCATGCTCGGCTTCG
>SKJD01000319.1 GCA_007116095.1 Candidatus Hydrogenedentota bacterium | reverse complement strand
TGCTCGCTGTATTCCGCCCCTTCATCAATCCAGCGGCCAAGCAGCTTGATTTCTTCCGCCGTCAGCGTCTTGTTGGACTCCGGCGGCGGCATGATGCGGTTTGGATTGTCCGCCTGGATGCGTTGCATCAGCAGACTGGCGGCGCTGTCGCCGGGGACAATGGCCTGCTGCCCCCCACGCCTTTCTTTGGTCGCAAGCTCCAGGCTGCTCAATTGCAAATCGCCAAAAACAGTCCCCTGATCCGGACCATGGCAGGCGTAGCAATTGTTCGAGAGAATGGGCTGGATGTCGCGGCTGAACAGAATTCCATCGGCCTCTGCGTCGCTATCATCCGGCATGGCCAGGGAAGCGCTTGACAGGCCGAGTAACAGTAGGGGCAGCACGCTGCAAAGCAGGGCAACGAGACTCAATCCAGGGTGCTTTACGATCCAGCGGTAACTGATATTCCAACGACGTCGCATACTTAACCATCCTCTCCGGTCTTCTGACCCATGGTGACGCTTGTTATGGGTCTCAGGCGGCTTCTTCCTCATCCAATTCAGACGCAGTCGCTTCCAGCTCAACCCCCAGGTTGATCCTGATCTGCTCCGCGTACGCCTCGCGCAGGCGATCGGCGCCGTCGGGAGTCACCGTGGTTTGCCACAGATAGATTTGCTCCAGGGCGGGCAGCTCCAGCAGGTGGGTCAGGCCCTCATCGGAGATCGCTGTGCCGTACAGATTCAGGTAGTACAGATTCTCACATACCGCCAGATGCGCCAGGCCCTCATCGGTGATGTTGCTCTGCTCCAGATTCAGTCGGGTAAGGTGGGGAAATTGTTCCAACATGGCCAACCCGGATTCCGTCACCTGGCTGTTCGCCAAGTTCAGCCAGGTCAGTTGCTGGGACAGGGGTAGCAGGGCTTCAATGGCGTTGTCGTCCACTGGCTTCGGCAGCAACGAAAAATCCACCCGCAACAAGGGGGAAGCTGCATTCAGGGGAAGGATAATGGCGCCCATACCACGAATCCGATCAATGGCTTCGGGGTCGGCGGCGGCCACGTCCTCGGCCAATTCGGCATAGAAACGTTCCATGCTCCGTTCATCACCCGCTGCGGTAATGGTGGGCGATTCCCAGTCCCCAAATTCGGCTCCCGCTTCGATCCACTGCCGGATTTGTGTGCGCTGTGACTCCGTCAGGGGATCGCCGGAGGCGGGCATAAAGTCGATGTGATCCTCCGGCAGGGTGATGAATTGGTAGAGCGGACTCTCCTCGGCATTACCGGCGATTACGGCAGGTCCATACCGATCCCCGCCATCCATAACGCCTTCGATGCTGTCCAGTCGGAGTCCTCCCTGATCGCGGCTTTCGCTGTGGCATTCCAAACAACTTTCCTGAAAGATCGGCCAGATATGCGTGGCAAACTGGATGCCGTCTTCCGTGGATGCCTGCACCACTTCCGGAGAAGTTTCTTCCGGGGCCGCTTCCTGCGCCACTTCTTCCGGAGGAGCGGGTTCCGGGGCAGCCGCTGTTGCTTCTTCGGCAGCGGCAACTTCAGCTTCGCCGTCTTCCTCTTCAATGGCTTCCCACTGTGCGCCCTGGGCGATCCAGTGGGCGATGGCCACGATGTCCTCCGCGCTCATGCGGGGTTCGCGGCGCGGCGGCATTACATCGACATGGCGATCCGGCATCAGGATGCGTTGCATCAGGTAGCTTTCCATGATCTCGCCGGGGACCAAGGCCGGATTCCCCGAATCGCCGCCGGCCAGCATATCCTCCTTAATATCCAGGCGCAACTCGCCATCCTGAAATTCCGCGCCATGGCATTCAAAGCAATGGTTTTCCATGATAGGGCGGATGTGTTGTTCAAACGTATACGGGTCCGGACGTTCGTTGGCCATTGCCGTACCGGCGCAAGCCAGAAACAGCGCCATGCCAGAGACCGGGTACTTCAACGAGAACCGAATGGAATCAAACTTCATGCCGGTTACTTTCACTCCCTCTACAACCCATGACCTGGCACGGTGTTGCAGTCATTCCAATTGTCTTTATTGCCTGTAAGCGTGTTTTTGATGCATTCCAGCACATACACACCAGCGCCCGCATCACCTATAACCATATTATGATTATAAAGTAATGAAAATTCAACCCATGATGTATACCGCAACCCGACAAAAAGTTGTCTGAAATGATCTTTTTTAGGTGGGAGAGTTGCCAGGTGGCTTAGATCGGTAATCAGGTGGGAGTAGGTCGCACTTGGCAGGCGCATCTTTCGGTAGATGGCATATGTTCAGCGAAGTGGCATACTGAAGAGCTTATGGGCTAAATGTACACTATGTACACTATGTACACTATGTACACTATGTACACAGCGTCTACGAAGCCTTCAATCGCTTTATCTCGGTAAAGTAAGTTTCCTGTGGTTGATTGCGCCCTCAGGCCGGGGTGTCTTTTCGCTTTTTGTTGCTCTCATGCAGCCCCAGGGTGATCCAGGCAATCCGGAAGAGGGTGCGCACCGGGAAGGCGGCATTGAATAGTTGCGGGGCGTTGCGTTCGATGGGCACGCTGTCGTGAACGGTTTTCAGACAGGCGATGGCGCAGAGTAGACCGCCTACGCCGGAAATGAGAAAGCAGGTGCGGAAGCCGTTCATGCCGAAGTTCTGGATGACCAGGCCCGCGAGGATTGGCGTCACCCCGAGCGCGACCGCCGTGCCCAGGGTCCAGATATTGGTGTAACCGACGCGGCCTTCGAGCTGGACATAGCCCAGCATGGCCCGGTGCAGCAGCATCCAAAAGGCGGCGGCGAATATGCCGCCCATCATGATGATGGCTACGAGGAGGAAGATGGTCCAGGGGGCTCCCGGCCAGAGGAGTAGGCAGGCCAGCGCCACCAGGGAGTGCGCGGTCAGGGTTTTGTATATCGCCATGGCGCTGCCACTGTGCTCCGCAAAACGTTCCCAAAAGCGAATCGTCAGGAAAACCCCCAGGCTGCCTGAGGCCGTGATGAACATGATTGCGTTGGAGGAAAGGCCCAGGATATCCCGCATGTACATGACCATGCCGCTGCCCAGCCAGGCCAATGCGGAAAAGCTCAGGACGGTCACCATTATGAATATCATGTAGGGCCGATCCTGGAGGGCAATCCGGTACTCGTAGAAGCTGGAGACAAAATTGATCTCGGTCGCCGCCCCGCCGCCGCCGGGCACCCGGTACATCCAGACCACACTCACCAGGCCGGTCAGTACGCCGATGGCGTAGATGCTGAGGTAGCGCTCGATTCCCGGATCGCCAATCAGCATCAAGGCCTGACTGACAATAATGATCACGCTGATAATCTGCGCCAGAGAGGCTTCCGCGCTGAAGAATGGGCCCCGCTGGTGTGACGGCACAACCTCGTGCAGCCAGGGAAACCAGCCTCCGGCCCCCATGGCGCGTGCGAGACAGAAGCCCAGGGTCGTCAATAAAAGCAGATACCAGGCGCTCTCGTTCCCCCACTTCGCAATAAGCAGCGGCATCACGAAAACGCCGCAGGTCAGGATATTCCGGGTCATCCAGGCCGCCATCATCAGGCGCTTGGGACCAAGACGGAGCACCAGTGGCACGGTGCCCACCACCAGGAGCATCGACAGCGGCATGAAGGCGATGAGCCAGCCGACCCAGGCGGGCGGCATGTCGATTTTGCGCGCGAGCAGGATCATCGCCGGGCCGACCGTACACTGCCAGGAGATCACATTGATCGCCGTAAACTTCAAAAAACGCGCAGGGGCGTGGTCAAGCTCGCGAATATTTTCTACCAGCGGTATCTGCACGGTACGGATTTTCCTCAATGCAATACACGACCGCATTACATGTTTTGGTGACGTGGTGATGGTTGGAGCAGGGTTATATACGGGGAGCCTACGGGCGTAGTGGAATCACAGCAAGGCGGCTTCATGCGGCGCAATGGAATTGTGAGAACAGATGTGCCTGATGGCCATAAAACTACCCGGCCCGGCAGTTCCTGCAGTAGACACATTTGTTGCGCATGATATCTTGCTGTGGCCCAATGATAACGCATATCGCGTAAAAAATCAAGACTATTTCAGAAAATTCGAATAACGAGAGCAATAATATGTAAAAAGTGCTAAATATTTTTGTTGTGTTGGCGTAAACACTTTTTGAATTTAATCGGGCCGGGGCGCTATGCTTTGAATTGTTATGGTAATGGGCTGTACTCCAAAACACCTGAAAGACTTGTCGCCATGTTCTCTGTGGCTTAGCTCCAATCAATTACAGGAATTAGTACGATGTTTCACTCCTTGATGGTTCAGATCGGGCTCTGTTGTGGCTTTTTTCTATTGGCGGCGCTATTGGGAGCTACCCAACTATATGCCGAGGATACCGAGGAGGAGATCACGCTGTTGAACCTGTTCGAAGAAATTGACGCCCCATTACCAGGACGACTGCTCAAGCCCCTGGACTATGATCCGGAACAGACCTATCCCCTGGTCGTTTTCCTGCATGGCGCCGGGGAGCGTGGCGATGACAACGAGCGGCAGCTTATCCATGTAGTGGCGCGTTTCGCAGAAGCAAAAGCAAGGGCGACGTATCCGGCCTTCGTGCTGGCCATGCAATGCCCTGAAGGACAGCAATGGGTTAACAATGACTGGTCCGCTCGGACGCATCAGCAGGACCCGATGCCTTCGGAGCCGATGGCGGGCTTGTTGAAAACCATTGCAGCGCTGGATCGGGACTTTTCCATTGACCATGAGCGTATCTACGCCATCGGATTATCCATGGGCGGTTATGGGACTTTTGATCTGGTCACCCGCTATCCCAAACTTTTCGCGGCAGCCGTGCCGATCTGTGGCGGTGGTGATGTGGAGATGGCGGAGCGCCTGAAGGATATGCCGCTGTGGGTGTTTCATGGCGACGATGACGCAGTGGTGCCGGTAGCGCGTTCCCGGAATATGGTGCAGGCGATCGAAGAAGCTGGCGGGGCGCCGCGCTATACCGAATATAACGGGGTTGGCCATGATGCATGGACGCCTGCCTCGCAGGAGCCTGAGCTGCTTTCCTGGCTTTTCGCCCAGCGCAATGACAGTCCCGAGATGCCGCTGACGGCCTATATAGTGTCGGCGGGGGAACGCATCTTGTATTTCGGCGACTCCATAACCCAGGCAGGCGTAGCGCCGGGCGGTTATGTCAGTCTTGTGCGGGAGGCGCTGGAGGCGGGCCCTTTGGGTAGTGAGGTCACCGTGATAGGCGCGGGCATCAGTGGCAACCGGGTCCCGGACTTGCTTGCCCGACTGGATGCGGATGTCTTGGCGGAAAATCCCAGCTTGGTCGTGGTATATATCGGCATCAACGATGTATGGCATTGGGATTCGGACCGGGGAACCACGGAGGATGACTTCCGGAGCGGCCTGCACACCCTGATTCAGCGTATTCGTGATCACGGCGCCGGAGTCATGCTTTGCACCCCCACCGTCATTGGCGAAAAGCCGCTGGGAGAAAACCCGCACGACGCCATGCTGGAGACCTACGCCGCTATCAGCAGGGAAGTCGCGCGTGCGGAAGGGGTGGATTTGTTGGACCTGCGCAAGTATTTTATGGCCTGGTTGTCGGAGGAAAATACGGCGGGTGAAGCAACGGGTATTCTGACCACCGACGGGGTGCACCTCAATGCCCAAGGCAACCAGTTGCTCGCGCAACTTATGCGCCAAGCCATCACAGGCATGCCATTGCCCGCGTTTACGGACTTACCCCGGCTGCTGCCTTACTTGGAGTAACATTGCTGGAACATTGATCGGCTACCCGTCACAGTTATTGCTCCGGATTGTGGGACAGAAACAAGTCCCCCACTCCGGAGTTTTTGGTGGATGTATTATCCCAGCAGATAGCGATGAAGCGTTTCGGCGTCGCGGAAGTCCGGAACCAAGATATCGGCTCCGGCGCGCAGCAGGCGTTCACGCTTCTCCGCGTCCCAACCGCCCTCGACTTCATTCGAGGCGACCCCGACCGCCGTGCCGCCGACGGCCTTGATATTCCGGATTTCGACGGGGCCATCCCCGATGGCGAGCAGCGCCTCGCCGGAGAGTTGGTGTTTCTCAAGGAGGGTCTGTATGGTTTTCTCTTTCGAGAAGGCTTCAATGGAGTCCAGCGCTCCCCATATCTCCAGAAAAAAATGATCGACTTGTAATGCGTGGGCTTCATTCCGGACATCGTCCTGGTCCGTGCCGCTGAAGACATAGAGATGCAGCGCTGCCGCCTGGAGCAATTCCAGAAAGCACTTTACGTCCCGCACCTGAAAATCCGAAACATTGGCCGCGCCATTGGCCAGTCGCGCCAGGCGCTCTTGTACCGGGCGAATCAATTCTTCGTTGTAACGCGCCTTGTAGCCCCAGGCGTCGAGGATGGCTTCTTCCGGCACATAGCCGGCTTCCCGCACCATCTCCACCAAACGCTCCATTTGCAGGATAGTCTGTTCCCCGGTGGTCTCTTCGATGAATCGGGCAACCAGCTTTTCCACTGCTGGCGGCGGCGGTTGATCGCCGCAAATTTCGGCGACGCAAACCGACTGCATGATATGCTGCCATCCTTCCCGCAGTAGGCTAATGGTGCCATCAAAGTCAAACAGCACATGCTGCACGGGCCGCCCGGCGCAGGGGTGGGTAATTTCTATTTCGGTACCCGGTATACGCCCGACGTGATCGGGAGCGATGCCTAAAGCCTCCAAAGCAATCCTTTCCACAGGGAGTAGGTCCTCGGCGCATGCCGAAGCTTCTCAGTCATCCGGGTATTAATCCACCATGAACGAAACGAGGGTGTGCACAGGTGTGGGCGCCAGGGCTTCCCGACCACCCAGGGGCGGCAACTCAACCACGAAACTCACCTCAACTACCTCGCCGCCAAGGCGATGCACCAGACGCACCACCGCCGCGGCCGTACCGCCGGTCGCCAGCAGGTCGTCTACGATGATTACCCGTTGACCAGGCTTGATGGCGTCCCGATGCATCTCCACCTTGTCCGTGCCGTATTCCAGGGCAAACTCCTCGAAGATGGTGTCTGCCGGCAACTTCCCTTTTTTTCGCGCCAGGGCAAAGGGCAGGTTCATGGCATAGGCCAGGGTGGCTCCGAAGATAAAGCCCCGGGCGTCGACCCCGACTATCGCATCCAGGTTCATCGGGGTATAGCGTTCCTTCCAGCCGTCAATAATCTGGCGGAAGGCATCGGGGTGCATCAGGAGCGTGGTAATGTCTTTGAATTGAATGCCGGGCTTGGGGAAATCCGGCACATTACGGATCAGCGTGGCGATGTCCAGCATGATGAAGGCGTTCCTTCCATATCATAGTGTCGCGATGATGCAACGCAAGTGATATTTTTTACGTTTTGTGTAATAGATTTGCGTTAAAGCAAAATGTGGGTTGCTGCGGTATCAAGCCCAGGAGCGCGGCCAAAGAAAAATACAGTTTGCATCCTGGTCTTACGGCTTGAAATCGTCTTCGTTCGCCAGGGCGTGGGTGCGCAGCCGTTTCATGACGTCTTTCTCGATTTGCCGAATACGTTCCCGGGTCAGGTTAAACTGTTTGCCGGTCTCTTCCAGCGTGTGCGCCCGGCCATCGGCCATGCCATAGCGATACCGGATGATGTTGGCTTCCCGGTCCGTGAGCTGCCCCATCAACTCCTGCATCTGCTGATCCAGCTCGAATTGTACGTAGGCGCTGGGCGTCGCCTGGTTTTCCAGGAAATCGGTCATCCCCCGATCGCCTTCCGGGTTCATGTGCTGCATGTTTTCGAGCGGAGAAAGTGAGTCTGCAAATTCCTTCAGGCGCTTGGCCTCGGCGGGTCGAATGGCCAGCCTCTCGGCGATCTCGTCCAGTTCCGGGTAGCGGCCATTTTTGATGTAGTATTCCTCGGTCATCTTCTTATAGCGGGAGACATTGTCGGTAATGTACACCGGTATGCGCACGGTACGCCCCTGATTCGACAGCGAACGTGTCACGGCCTGGCGAATCCACCAGGTGGCGTAGGTCGAGAACTTGCAGCCCCGGTCCGGATCAAAGCGATCCACCGCCTTCATAAGTCCCAAGTTGCCCTCCTCGATCAGGTCCAGCAGGGGAAGGCCGTAGTAAAGATATTTCTTGGCAATGCTCACCACCAGCCGTAAATTTGACACAATCAACATGCGCCGTGCGTCGGGATCACCTTCCCGGGCCAGGTTGGCCAGGCGGATTTCCTCCGACGCTGAGAGCAGAGGCACCTTGGAAATCTCTGCCAAATACGTGCTTAATCCATTTTCTCTCGTATCCACGTTACCTCACACCAATGATATTTGCGACGGAGCATATGGGGACCCCGCGCGTAGTCTTCTCTTTTCTTCTTTTCCAGTATGGACGCAAAATCAGCTTATTGCATTCAACTTGCCATGTCTTCACGGCAACAAGAACCGATTTTCAAATATTCTGGCGTAATGCGTCGTGCAAAAGGTGCAAACCAGCCAAAGTATGCAATTTTGCGATTATTTCCTCAATCTGCCAAGAATAATATAACACGTGAACAGGTTATGCAAACTCCCGCCCGATGGAATTTGTTTTCAGCCGATCGGGGTCCCGGCGCATGCCGTGCAAATGGCTGTGCATTGCGTTGTAAATCAGACGTCATGGGTCTATACTACAGCAAGCTCAGCTTCGGGGGAAGCCACGGCATTGTATGCTCGGCATGTACCTTCGGGCTTGCGTTTACAGGACTTCATCATGCAGAAAGGGTGGACCTATGATTAAGCGCTTTACATTGCTCATCGGGATGGCGCTGTTGTTGGCGGGCATTGCACAATTTCCGGCAGTCAGTGAGGAGAATGTAATGGATATTGAATTTGTCGAAGCCGGGGGACGCCGGGTGTTTCTGGCGGAGGAACGGCCGGATATTCGTATTGAGGCCATACGGATACCTGAGTTCGACGAGGCGGCGCTGCTTTCGCTGGAACTGCTGGATGCGGCGGGCGAAGTCGTGCGGACTGTGTCGTTGGAAGCCGCGGAAGCGGATGCGCTCCAGGCCCGGCTGGATTTGTCCGGATTGCCCTTGGGGGCGTACCAGCTTCGTTTAGGCGATGACACGGCGCAGGTGTTGGATACCGTGTACCTTGTGGAGCGCCCCACCGGAGACGATTTCTTCCCGGTGGTCTGTCAGTTTGGGCCAGTACCCAGCGGGGAAGGCTGGCGCGGCGAAGAAAGCGAAGAAATCACGCCGGAATTGCTGCGTACTACCGTGGACAATATCCGGGAGCGCGGGTTCACCGGCCTTGAGTGGAACATGCCGCAATTGAGCGCGGAACAGGCCGATGTCGTGCGCAATTACGCCCAGGCGCAGGGCATGGTGATCAGCCATCATATTCCTGCGTTGGAGCTCTTCGGGCGCGATGATCCGCCCTCGATTCCAGTCTATTCGGAAGCCTATGGCGAAGCTGTTCGCGAGGCCGCCGAGCAGCGCTTGCCGATTCTGGAGGAGATTCCCAGGCTTTACAATGCCTTTATATACCAGGATGAACCCTTTACCGGGGGGCCGGCTTCACTGAGTTACACGGAATACGATCAGGCGGAATTTGAAAAGTGTTACGGCTATCCCCTGCCCATGAGTCTGGAGGAAGCGCGGCAGGACCCGCAGGTATGGCTGGACTTTCTCAACTTCCACACCGCGAAATTCCCGGATGCCTGGCGGCAGATTTATCCCGTCGTCAAGGAGATCAACCCGAACTTCCAGGTGACCCTGACCCATGACAGCCACAATACCTTCGGCGCGGGCTACAGCTCGCACGCGGTGATCGCCATTGATGATGTCTTTCATTGGGGCGCGGACTTCACCGACGCCTTCGTGTACGACATCTACCCCTACTGGAATTTGGATTTCCGCTTCGGGGAACCGGCCAAACTGCCCCTGCCGCGTATGGCGATGACCCATTACAGCTTCGCGCACATGCGGAACCTGGCCTATCATTTCGACAAAGACCTGGGCTTTTGGGTGGGGACCTTCAACCCGACCTGGTTCGGTCCTTACCTGGACGAAGGAAACCGTGCGCTGCACTGGGGCGAGCGCCTGATGGCGACGACCGCCGTGGCCCATGGCTCCGATTACCTGCTGACGGGCTTTGGTATTCCCACCGACGCGCAACACTGGGAAAGCCTGGGCGAAGGGCTGCGCCTGATTCAGAAAACGGGCGACTACCTTCGCACGACGAAAAAACCGCAGGCCCGGGCGGCGATGCTCTTTCCGCGCACGCAGTATCTCCAGCTACAGGAAGAGTACTTCAATGTCGGGCTGTCTTTTGAGTTGTTCCAGCGGGCCTTTGGGGAGCTGGACCTGATTCATGAAGCACAGGTGACGGACGCTGAACTCAACGGCTACGACATCCTCCTGCTCTTTGACATCAAACTGCTGCCTGAGGACGTGGCGCAACACATCGCGGATTTCGTCGCGGACGGGGGGGTTGTGATTGCGGACAGTGTGCCGCATCTGGGCAAGCTCAAGGAGCCGATGGACACGATGGAACAACTCTTTGGCGTGGAGGACGCTGTCACTGATCGCATTGTCCGGGAAGGACACTACGTCCCGATCACTGTTGGTGGGGAACCGTATTGGGTCTTCCGCGACGAGAACTCGCCGGACGAGTCAATCTATACTTCGGCCCGGTTGCAAGACGAAGCATTGGGCGTTGTCCTGGACCTGGAAGTTATCAGCCCCCGCCCGGGTGCGGTGACGACCGCCGAGCTGTTGGCGGAAACTGTGGATGGCGAAGCGGCCATATTGCGTCGCGAAGTGGGTGACGGGATGGTCTATCTGCTGGGTTTCTGTCTCCAGGACACCTACTTCCACACCTTTAAGGAAGACCTGCCCGAGGCCCGTGAGCAGTTGCGGGCCTTGCTCAAGGCCATGTGCGACAAAAGCGGTATCCAGGCCCAGGTGCATTCGTCGAACCCGGATATCGCAGCCGTCATCCGTTGTAACGACGAGCGCGGCGTGCTCTTTGTCTTGAACCACGAGACCGAAGACACGCAAACCCGTATCCGGCTGGGCGATCTGCCGTTCCCGATAGACCGCATTGTCGATGTCGCCGATGGCGAAGTCTTGGATATAGACCACGAAGACGGCGTCACCCTGGATATCGCAGTGCCCTTCGGGGAGACCCGGGTCTTTGAATTGCTCCAATAAACAAGTGGCCAATATGAGAAACGGGAGGGCAACTGCCCTCCCGTCTTGCCGGTTATCGTCGTTGTAACTGGAATACACTCAGCGAATCTTGTGCAGGCCGTCCTTGCTCACAAAGTTTTCCTCGATGCCGAGGGCTTCCATCCATTCACGCACTTCCAGGGTCTGCCATGGGCCGGAGCCGACGCCGCCGCCGTTGTCGACAAACCACAGCCAGTCAGGCGTGGGCCACAGCGCGTATCGGGCGTTCACCTTCGCGTAAAATTCCTTCGAAGCGCCCACCTGGCCGTGGTGCGACATCTGGACGATATCGCTGGGCAGGTACTCGGCATAGGGGGTGTCCAGCAGCTTGTCCCCGGCTTCCGCGCCGATATCCCCGGTGAACAGCACGGACTTGTGGTCGTCCCACATCCGCCAGACCAGGCTGGAATTGTTGACGGCATTCGCGGTGATCTCGGGGTTGATAATACCCAGCACCTTGACCTGAATGCCGTCTATTTCAAATTCTTCACCCAAGACTACATCCCGTATGGGAATTCCCAGTTTGCTTGTGCCTTCAAGCAAACCCGCCTTGCTGTCTGAAGCACGGGCGCCGGGACGGTCTATGTTGCAATGTTCTTCCAGCCACGCCATTTCAGGTAGGGTGGTAACCACTTCCAGGATTTTGGGTGGATTTTGGTGCGTCATGATTTCATTCAGCGCATCCACGTGATCGAGGTGCATGTGGCTGATAAACCAGACATCGACTTTGTTGCCCAACGCCGCAATGAAGCCCTTCAAATAGGCGGCGTCACCGGTATTGCCTCCATCGATAACGATGACCTGGCCATTGATGGTTTGAATGACGTAGGACATCATCTGGGTGGGGGTCTGTTCAGGTAGTTGCCAGAGTGTGAAGGTGTCTGGCGACTCCTCCGCCGGGGTAGTGATTTGGCTTGCGCCCAGCAGCAGGGCGGTCATAACGGCATAACGCATGGATGCTTTCTCCTTGAGAATTCTTTGAGTAGTTCGAAGCTTCGACCGTTCGTTATACACCAGCCGGGGCACGGTATTCCAGCCACGTCCGATGCAATTTCGCATCCCGGGGCCTTTTTTTCTTATACTGGCCAGGTAACTTCTCTTCAACAAAATAGGACACATCGAACCCATGAATGTTATCGTAGCACGTTATCGGTCAAAGTATTGGAGTGTGCGTCTGGGCTTTTTCGTCGGCCTGATTGCCTTGTGTATGCTGCT
>SKJD01000285.1 GCA_007116095.1 Candidatus Hydrogenedentota bacterium | reverse complement strand
TCATCAGGTAGGTGGAGAAGTAGGCGCGGCCACCGGCCAGGTGATCATACTCCACAGCCTCCTCTTCCGCCACCCGCTGCGAGGGGTCGTCCAGGATATGCGCGAACTGCTCGGGCACCATGTAGCGCTTGTTCTCCGCATCCAGGAACGTCAGGAAGCCGCCACAGACAGCGCCCACGCCAAAGATCAGGCAGGACAGGAACAGGGCGCGGCTGTAACGGCGAACCGTTACCGGAAATTGCACCCGCAGAAAGTGAACCGGTCGAATATATTGCCGCACCCGCACCTCATGTATCTCGCCATAGGCGCGGGCCACCAGCGTCTCCAGGTATTGCTGCAACTCCACCTCGGCGACATGCCCCCGCAGTCGCGCCAGGTCCGAAGCGGCGCGGCGGTACAGGTAATAGAGCCGCTGCACGTCTTCGAGGGACAGCGTGTCCCCGGCGCCTTCCTGCATGCGGGTCAACAGCGCATCCAGCTCGTTCCAGTACGGCCGCTCCTGGGCCAGAAATCGTTGCATGTCCAGTATCACAGCAGTTGCCTCTTCTTCACCCGCATATACTGTTCTATCAGCTCCAGGCTCAGGTTACGATGGTGCATCATCCCCAGGCTGATTCCCCGGTGTTTCAATTCGCGCTGTATCTCCAGCAAACCCCGCCATTGCATGTGACCGCTCAGCGCGTCATAGGCCGCTTCCAGTTGCCGCACGGGACCGGTCTGCGTAAGGGAGCGGATATGCTCGGGATTCAACATCGCCACCAGCACCAGGTGGTGCGTACTGAGCACCGGCGCATGCGCCGAGAATTGCTCGGCGAATAGGGGGTCGTCCAGGTGCGTCAGAAAGATCAGCAAAGCGCGTTTGTGCAGCCGCAGACGCAAAAAGGTGAAGAGCTCTTCGAAGTCCGGATTCTCCAGCCGGGGCTGGAGATCAAACACCGCCTCGCGACAGGCCTTGTAATGGCTGGGGCCGGACCCCGCACGCACAAACCGGGTGACCTGATCACTGAAAGCCGCGAGCCCCACCCGGTCTCCCTGCTGCTCCGCCACCTGCGCCAGCAGTTGCGCCGCCATGATGTAGCGTTCCAGGTGGGTGGCGTTGTAGGGCGTCGTTCCCGACGCATCCCGCACGGTGCGGGCGCTCAGCCGCGACTGGTCGATGATGATGTAGAGTTCCTGGGTCCGTTCGAGCTGATACATCTTGGTTATTGGCCGGGCGCGGCGCGCGGTTGCCTTCCAGTGAATGTCTTCGTAGCTGTCGCCGGACTGGTATTCCCGCAATTGCTCGAACTCGCGTCCTTTCCCCAATTGGCGCTGTTCCCGCAGACCGCTGCGGTTCCGACGCAGGAAAAAGCCGGCCAGGCGCTTCTGCTCCGCCCGCAAATCGGGATAGACCTGCACCCGCATCACCCCCGGCTGATGCCGCATCACACGCCAGAGCCGGAGGGGTGATTCCAGGGCGAAGTAGACGCCGTCCACGACATAGCGCCCCCGCTCCCGCGCCACACAGGGGTAGTCCACCCGGCCCATCGGTCCTTCGGGGTTGAGCCGTTGCCGCAGCGTTTCCGATTCCGCCTCCAGGGCCGCCGGCAGGTCCAACGCGACTTCCAGTTCACAGGCAAGCCCCGCCGAATTTTCCACGGTGATGACGATGGCGTCCGGGCGATTGCGAAACAGCGTGACGCGGTCCGGCAGGCCTACATCCAGACGCCGGATCATCGTGCGCCCCCGGCGGTAATCCAGCCCGGCCAGGGCCAGCAGCGATCCTGCTCCCAGGACCAGCAGCAACAACGCCGTCCCCAGGGCCCACAGTATTGCGGCCAGCAGGGCAACCATCGCCCAGAGGAAAATCGCTATGCCAGTGGGCTTGCAGCTCATCGCGGCACCGTGACCTCGCGCATCAGTTGCTCGATCACTTCCGCGTTGCTCATGCCTTCAATCTCATACTCCGGCCGCAGCACCAGACGGTGGCCCAGGACCGGCACGGCCAGCGCCTTGATGTCGTCCGGGGTCACAAAGTCACGGCCATCCAATACCGCATGCACCCGGGCCGCCAGCAGCAGCGCCTGGGTCGCCCGGGGCCCCGCGCCCACGAGAATGGCTCCGGCATTGCGCGTGCAGCGGACCAGGTCCACGGCGTAACGCAGCAAGGCCTCGCGCAGGGTCACGTCTTGAAAGCGCCGGCGCAGCTCGGTGATCACCTCCGGACTCAGGATCGGATGCACCGCATCGGAGGCCAGGGTCTCTTCCGGGGACTCGCTGCTCAGGGTGCGCTGCGCCAGGAGCAACTCGTCTTCCAGCGACGGGCAGCCCATGTCGATCTTCATGAGAAAGCGGTCTTTTTGCGCTTCGGGCAGCGGGTAAGTGCCTTCAAATTCTATCGGGTTCTGCGTGGCGAAGACCGTGAAGAAGGGCGACAGGGCCAGGGTCTCGCCGTCGATACTGACCTGCCGCTCCTGCATCGCCTGCAACAAGGCCGACTGTGTTTTCGCGGGGGCGCGGTTGATTTCATCCGCCAGCAGGAAGGTCGTGAAGACAGGGCCTTTAACCAGATTGAAGCTGTTCTGCTGAAAGTTGTAGACATTCGTGCCGACGATGTCCGCGGGCATGAGGTCGGGGGTGAACTGGATGCGGTTAAAGTCTGTCCCGAGCACCTTGGCCAGGGTGCGCACCAGCAGCGTTTTCGCCACCCCGGGCACCCCTTCGACCAGGGCGTGCCGTCCGGTCAAGATGGTAATCAGGGCCTGATTCACGACCTGATCCTGGCCGATGATGACCTTGCCTATTTCCGCCCGGGCGCGCGCCAGCAGGGCCTCTGTCTCTTCAATGTATTCGCTCACCGCTCATCCTTTCCTGATAGCTCGGTTTCGGTATGCTGTCCGGACAAGGCCGGGGGAGATTGCTCATCCAAGTTGGGGCTATTATCGTCTGCTTCACTGGATACAGGCTGCGCCGCCGCGAAAAAGCGTCCACTGCCCCGCTCTTCCCGACGCAATAGGGCGACCAGGTCGTTGTAACGTTGCAACGCCTCCCGGGCGTAGCGGGTGCGTGCGCCCAGGAAGTTCCCGTAGTCCCTTTGGGACGGCAGCGCCAGGCATTGCGCCACAGCGTCGTCCGTTTCCGGCGACACCACCTGATGCCGCCCCCGCGATTTCTTCCATTCTTCATAGGCGGTCTGGAGCAACTGGGGATAGCCCAGGCCCCGCCGCAAAAGATGGCTCAGGGTCGTCGTGGCGTCGTGGTAGGCATCCACCCGCAGCAACTGCGTCGCTTCCACATCCGGCCGACGCGGCAGCAGTGAGACCGTGCTCTTCCAGACATAGAGCAGGCCGATGCTCAAAAACGCCACGAGGAATCCCGTCAGGCGGTAACGGCGGATCAAGGTCATCAGATTGCCCTGCACCCCGCTGCCCAGATGGGTCTCGTTGAACACGATCCGGGGATGCCCTCCGAGCGCCCAACCGAGGAAGTCGATCCGGGGCTCGAATTTCAGGCTTTCGTTGCTGAACACATAGGAATCGCTGAGGAGCAGTATCTCGCCCGCGCCCATGTCCCGCCGCATCACCACCACCTCCTCCTCCACCGTATAGAGCGCCGTCCATTCCGGGCCGAGGTCTGTGAAATAGACCAGGGAACGCCAGGGCAGGGACTCGGGCAGCGTCACCCCTTCCAGAAATTCCGCGCTGGCCTCGGCCGATTGGGCCGTAGCGGGGCTGAAGATGGTAAAAATATTTTCCCCGTCAAAGAGGAAGCCAATTTCACTATCTTCGTCCACCTCCGCTTCGTCAAAGCCATAATCAAAACCCCAGCGTTCGGAAATGTCTTGATATTTCGGCTCCGGCGCTTCTTCTTCTTCTTCCGCCTCTTCTTCCGCCTCTTCGATGTCTTCCGCGTCGTCCTGGGATTCTCCCCCAACTCTGTCTACGCCAGCCTCCTCCGCTTCACCCGCCTCAGCTTCCGGGTCAGCTTCTTCCCCTTCAGCCTCTTCTTCCTCATTCGGAAGGTCTTCCTCAAACTGGCGACGGAAAAAATCCACAGCCCAAAGGTCCCTTTGGAGGTCCCAGTAACTCAGGGCGGAATGCGCAACGACCAGCCTCCCGCCGGCTTCCACGAAAGCCTCGGTTTCCTCCAAAAAGGACACCGGGTCAGGATGTATCCCCGTACCCAGGTAGACCAGGGTCAGATCGGGTTCCGACAAATCCGGTAGCATACCCCGGAGATTCCGCGTGACTTCCAGCGACGGCATGGCAACCAGCGACTCATAGAGCGCCGAGGCGCCCATCGGGTCTTCCCGGAAGGTCGTGTAGTAGGCGGCGTGCTCGCCCCGGTGGTAATGGTGCCGCAACTGCTGATACAGGGCTGCGACCAGGAACAGGCCCATCGCCAACAGCACGAACGCCGCTATGCGTTGTCGCCTAGTCATGGGCTGTCACCGCCGTATAGAGCGACCGCATCCGCTGGAACTGATCCGGGTTGGCCGGGTGCCCGCCGTACCACACCGCCTCCACACTGCGTGTGCCCTCGTGAAAGGCCTGAAGCGATTGGGCTTCCCGCTGCATGCGCCGCTGCAATTCCCGCAGGTACTCCGCGTTGGACTTGTAGCGTGCGAGATGGAGATACTCCTGGCGGGCCAGCCCCGCGAGCATGCCCAGGTACACCGCGCGCATCGCCGCCCGGTAGTCGCCTTGCTCCGCGAGGTCTTGCGCCATGCCCAGCCAGTCCTCCTCGGGCAGGTCGCCCGCGTGCACGTCCTCCGCCTGGATGTCGGGCAGTACATGGGACAGCGAGGGCATGGAGACCGACAGGTCCTTGCGTTCGCGCAGGTAGGTGCGCAGTGCGCGGTAGAGCATATAAAGAAGGATCACGACCAGCACCGCGATCAGCACGCGCAGGCCCCAGAGAATATACCAGGCGACCTCGGCGCCACCTCCGTCACCGAACGCAAGTTGCCGCCCCAGACGGTCCGCCAGATCGTCTAGCCAGCCCATCACCCGGTCAAAGGCGTTCTTTGCGGTTTCCAGCAGGTTACGGACCAACGTATAGATCGGGTTTTCGTAGCTGCTGCGATCAAAGTCCCGGGGCAAGCGCCAGGCATAGCGCTGTTGCGACAGGGTCTCCTGCACCGAGGCCTCCAGCTCCACCACCGGAATCGGGACAGGGGCGCTGTCCTGCGCCTGGGCTGGCATGGCGCTTCCCAACAGGGCCGCTACGCCCAGCAACAGGACGATGCCGGCTTGCGACGCCCGACCCAGGGCCGGGACCGGGGCGGAGGGTGCGGGCGTCATGACGCCACCCACAGCAACGCCCTCCTGCTCCTGCTGGATACGCTGTAGGGCGGCGTGCAGGTCGTCGCCGGTTTTCAGGGACTGCGCGTGAAACACACGCAAGACGAAAGCGCATTTCAATACCGGGTCCATGACCAGGTAACAGAGTCCCGCGCAGCCCAGCCAGAAAACGGTGTCGCTGATAACCATCGTCAGGAAGTAGTCCCGCGTTTCCATCCCCGAGAACGAGACAAAGAGGGTCATCAGCAAGAGGAGTCCCGAGCCGAGGTTGATAAAGACGACGCAGGCAATGGGCGCCACGAAGAAGATACCCAGGCCTCCCAGTATCAGGTAGATTACAAGCATCGCAAAGATCACATAATCATCCACGGCTACCAATACCGGTATGAGGGTGTAAAGCGGAACCACCAACAGAATCACCGCCAGAGGCGACAGCAGCCAGAACAGCATGAAACTTTGCCGGGTCCACAGTTGCACCAGGCGGTAGGCCTCCGACCACAAGGCGCGCAGTGAGGGATGGCGATTATTGTCAAGCACCGATACCGTGTTGAGGAACGCGATGTACCAGGGGATGGGAAAGAGCAGCAGGGTCATGATGGGCAGGGCGAAGAGCCCCAGGGTGTGCGTAACGCTTTGGTAGGCGAAGGCGCGCCAGGGATGTCTTTTCCCTTCGGCATGAAACGCTGCGGATTCACCCCGCAATAACCTGTAGAGCCCACGCATGTACCGGTGCTGCGCCCATTTCATGACGAAATACAGGACCGTCAGCAACAAGGCGGCCATCTCCAGGTAGAGATGCCCGTACAGGCTGTGCAGCATCAGGCCGGCGCAGAGGATCAGGCCCCCGACAAAAGGCAGGGTGCCCAGACCATAGACCAGCAACGAGGCCTGCCCGTGCAGGCGCAAAAAGGCAATGGCCTCCTCGGCCAGACGCAGCCCCCCCATGCGTTCCCGGTTGGCGCTGTTGCGATACGCTTTTTCGCTCAGTTCCGCCGACATAGCCTCCTTTACCTGACGCAGGATGCGGGCGTCCGCAGCCCGCTGATTTCGATACGGCTACTCATGGGTTTCCATCGGCACAATCAGGAGGATGCGGCCGGCGAGATAAAACAGGCCCCATAATCCGACCGTACAGAGTGCAAAATAACTGGCCAGGCGCAGGCGGCTCTGACCGAGTTCTTTCCCGGTCTGCACCTGCGTCTTAACCTCCCGGATACACCCGGCGCAGAGCAAGCGGCCCTCGTGGTCGTTGACACATTCCCGGCAGAAATCGCCGCCACAGGACGGACAACGCGCCATGGCCTCGCGTGCGGGGTGAATCTTGCAGCGTTGTTGATGCAGGGCTTCAGTCATGCGACGGCTCCCGCGTCGTTTCCGGCCTGGGCTCATCTACCGCTTCCGCTTCGACTTCGACTGCCTGCTCAAACGTTTCTTCCGTAGGCGCAGCCGCATTTCTCGTCTGTTCCCTGGCCTCCAGATAGCGGGCCGCCCATTGGGGGTGCCGATTACAGAGCAGGAGCCCGATACTGGCCAGCACCAGATACAGCGACATGTACAGCATGCCGAAACCGCTGTACCGGGTTAAATCTTCCTGATCCGGCGCAATCCCGTAACTGAAGGAACCCAACTGAAACCAGAAATGAACGACATTGCGATCAATCATCAGGACAAAAAACAGCAGGATCGTGTACAGGCGCAACGCTGGCATATGCATCCGTCCTTTGTAAAGGAAGAACACGATACTTGCCGTTACGATGATGACCAGGAACAGGGCTTCATCCACCAGAAACTTCGCCGAGGACTCACCGAGCACATTGATACCGAGCACCAGGGCATAGAGCAACACCAGACAATAGAACGCGACAAAAGGTTGCACACTGCCGATGGGGCCGTAGCTGCCGGGGTTGTCGCGCCTGTCTTCCCGGTAATACGGCGCCAGGGGCATGCTCGGCGCCGTCTGCGGTTCCGGGGACATTGGAAGCGCCGCCTGGGCCTGGGCAATGCGCGGCATCAGGGTATCCAGCACGCGGTTCGCCTGCTTGTACCGGTCCAGCGCACGCAGCCGCATCCGACTCACGGGGGTGTAAAGCCAGGTCTCGCAGGTGCCGCCTTTGTAGAGGTTATACAACAACCAGACCCAGGCCGCCGTAGCGAACATGAGCATCACCACACCGACGCCCACTGCGGTAAATTCATCGCCCTCATAGAAGCCCAGAAAATATACCGTGGCCATAGTCGTTAGTGTGGCGAGCAGCAAAGTCACAAGGTTGGCGTACATGCCATTGGGCGTACGGTGGCAGGTAATGGCCTGGATGTCGCTGTAGTAAAAGCGACGTATACGCTCGCTCACGAAGACCAACTGGGTGTGCACCAAGCGGTCCTCTTCCAGGTACAAACGGCTCACGCCGCCAAATGTGGCGTTTTTCGCCAGGGGTTTCGGCATATAGAAATGCTCCAATACAGGGTCAACATCCGGAACGGGGATGACAACACAGACATAATTCCGTCATAAACGTCTGGCTACAGGTCAGAACTCAGCACCATGACAAAAATTCCGATCAAGAATATCAAGGCCAAACTCTGCAATCCGGCTATAAACAGGCCAATTAAATGGGTGGTCAATTTACACTCCGGGATGCGACGCACCCGGGGCAACCAATACAACCCAAGCACAAAGACTATGGGCCCGGTGAACAGCGCCAGTGAAAAGAACAAAATCGGCAGAACGGCCATGTACTGAATAATCAGGTCATAGCGCAGTTGCTCCACCTTGTACGGCGCTGTTTCCTTATTTTGCGCCCACGTCTCCTGCATCTGATTCAGGCAGTCCGGGCAAAGCTTCTCCTCCTCCTCCAGGGGCAAGGTGCAGACCGAGCAAATATAACGGCCACAGCGATCACACGGCGTCTCGGCGCGGTTTTCTTCGTGGTAGGCGCAGTGCGCTTCCTCGTCCGACTGCACCGCGATGGGCGTTATGGCTTCTCGCTCCGTTTGCCATAACCGGGGAAAAGCCAAGTGCCGTTGCTGCGTCTGACAATGGGGACAGCGCAGCCAGTCGCCGGCGGCGCTACGCTCGGGGTCCAGTTCGGCGCTGCAATTGGGACAGGCGTAGATGGTCATGGTCGTGTTCATGCGGCCCCTCCCGCGCCTTGCGGCAACGTCGTCGTTTCCCGGGCAAATGCCGGTGTCTTCGCCTCTTCCTTAATATCCAGGACCACCCGGGTGTGGCAGAACATGTCGTGCAGGGTGCGGTAACGATCATCGTAAGCGGCCATGATATAGCCCAGGTAGAGGGCAAAACTGCTCACCCCTTCCAGGAGATACCGGGCGAAGGCCCGCAGGTAGCTGACTTTACCACCATCCGGCGTGACGATCTTGATGCCCAGGGCCATTTTCCCCAGGGTGGCGCCGTATTTTCCGATGAACCAGACATGGTATATGCCCTGCAGCACGACCGAAATCAGGATCAGCACCAAGGTCAATCCCAGATCAACCATCTCGCCCACATCCCGGTTGGTGAAAATGACCCCCAACAACACCGCGATGGCGTTGGTGTAGAGCGCCATGAGGCCGTAGTCCAAAAACTTGGCGACCGCGCGCCGCCAGAAACGGGCATAGGGCAAGCCCGCATGCTTCAGATTGCCCTCCCGCAGGCGCATGAGATACGTCGGTTTACAGGCGCCACAGAGACACTGCCCCTGCATGGGGAGCATCTCCGCCGCCGGGCGCAATTCCCGGCACTCCATACAGGGCAGTTTCCGCGGTCCGTCGCCTTCACGGGCCATACGGGCAGAACCCAGGGCCTCCAGCGGCGTCCAGTGGGTCATGCCGGGTTGCCAGACCCGTGTTTCAGGATGGATTGTCCCCTCCGCCACCAGTTGCTCGAAGGTTTCCTCCCCGATCGGGCCGCGCCGCGCTTCTCCATGCAGGTAATACCAGACCATATTCCTATCCCCAGGGGGTATATTACATTTCGCAGTCAGAGGGACTAGCATGTCCTGTCTCGGCAGGACATGTCAACTTCGTTCTTCCGACGGCGCCGGCCTGTATGGGGCTTGGCAAATACCGGGAAACATTTTTTGCCCCTCCCCGGGCCTATGATACAATAGCACCAAGCAAAACCGTTGCTTGTCGGCGTCGGATATCGGGGGCTTGCCCCCCCTTTTCACCAAGACATTCGTCCCTGTTAACCGTGACCTATGCAATTCCGAGAAAATTACGATGATGGCATTGAAATACAACAACACCCTTCCCTTAGATACTGTTACCGATTCACCGGTCCAGAGGCAAGTGGCCGTTGCTTGTAATTACCACCGCCGGACCCGCTTTATTCGCTTCCTGTCGGGGCTGATTTGCATGGTCGGGTTGGCCGCCTCCCCGCAGGCGCAGGAAATCCTGGGCGACGTCATGTCCGGCAAGCTGGTGAACCCGGAAGTCGGGGTCTATGCCTGGTACACCCTGGAGGACAAGAGCGAGGAACGGGTCTTTTACCTGCGTCAGGCGATTGTGGACGAGGAACGCATCCGCCTGAGGCGGGGCCACTGGGTGGAGACCGAGATTATCCCGCAGATCGGCTTTCCCGCCGTGTACAAGATGCTGTTGACCGGGCCGGCCAGCGATCCCCGCAATATGCACCGCATGCTGCTCAAGGAGGGAACCCAGGAACCCGTGGAAATTGACGTCGAAGCGATGCAGGAAGAGGCGGAGGAAGACGGTCCGGAGAGTGAAGTCACCCGCACCCTCGTCGGCTCCGAAGTGCTTGAGCTGCCCCAGGGCCAAATGGAAGCGGATCACTATATTCTGGAGCAGGACGGGCGCACGACCGAGATTTGGGTCAACGACGCAGTCCGGCCGATGGGCATCATCCGGATGCTGTCGGAAAACGGCGAACTGATGTTGCTGCGTTATGGCAAGGGCGGCGAGGACGGCATGAGCGCCTTTGACCGCGAAAGCACGCTTCCCGATCCGGGGGAACAACACCGCATGGAGGTCGAAGTGAACCCGCATCCCCAAGGTAATGGCTCCGGCCCCAACACCAATTTCCGCGGCAGAAGCCAGGACTGAGCCCATGCCAACGTGGCCGTGTAACAACGACGCCCCCGCCCGATACGGCGCCCCCGAGTGCGCCATGTCCACTCGACGCCCAGAAACCCGTAATGCGCTGCCGCTGTTTGGTTGTCTTCTACTGCTGGTTTTGTCTGCGGGCTGCCAGTCCGCTCCGAAACAAGCCCCGGACCTAGCGCATGACGAATCCACCCGGGCTGTCATGCTCCCTGCCCAGGCGGAGGCCACGCTGCACTTTCACTCCGGCCGCTTTCCCAACCTCTTTGCCGGAGATTCACAGGCGTATTGGCTGGACGCGCTCACCGATGATAACGCTACCGGCCACGACATCCTCCTGGAAATGCTGGACAGCGACGAGCTCGCACGCCAACAGAAAGCGCTGCACAGAGACGCACTCCTGATAGTCTGTCGTTTTGTATCCCGCTTTACCGACCCCAGCATCAGCTATGATGCGGTGCGGCTGCGCGGGGTGCAGACGCAGCTCCTGCTGCCGGACGGGCACAGCGTCGCCCCGCTACACACCCGGGTCGCTGGGGAGACCGCCGGGGACATGCACAGCGAATCTCCTGGATTTTACCAGACCCACTATCTGGCGTTTCCCCGCTCCGTGCTGGACCACCTGGCCGCCATCCATCCCGCCGAGACCAAGGTCCGGTTGATGCTGAAGGGGTATGATACAACCTATTACTTTGCCTGGGAAATCGCCGTAATCGAGTAGGAACTGAATGGCTTTACGGGCAACGACCGGCAACGTCGTGGCGGGAGGAACATAAGCGATGCGCATCATGATTAAATTCTTCATACTGGTGATCGGCCTGATTCTGATCGCCATGGCCGTCGGATTGTGGTTTTTTCGGGGCGCCATTGAATCCCGGATAACCGGGCAACTGGCGGCCAACCTGGAGCGCCATCTGGGAACGAAAGTGCGGATTGAAGGCTTCGGCATTGCTGCCGGCGGTCGGGCGCTCGCCCTGGACGGGCTGTCGCTCTATGCCACCGATATTGAACACATGGAAGACGCCTTCATCGCCCGCTTTGAGAAAATCCTGATGTACCCCGCCTACAGCACCCTGTTCAGCGAGCGGCGCGTCATTCACCGGCTGGTCTTTGTGGACCCGGTGATTCATGTGCGGCATACCGGCGGCCTCACCACGAACATCAACGCCGTGGGCCGTCACATTCGCGCCAGCAAGCAGGAGATGGAGGCATTGCCCCCCCAGGCGCAGCGGACCAAAAAAGAGTTCCTGATCCATACGATGGAGGTCTTTCCCGCGGAGGTCACCCTGTCCACCAGCCTGCCGCTGCCCGCCATACCGTTGACCACCGAGAAGCTGGTAATCGAAGAGCTGGCCAGTGAATCACTCACCATGCCCGAACTGTTAAATCAGATACATGCGGCCCTGAGCCGCGCCCTGTGGAATTTGCCGGGCCTGTCCCGTTTCCAGGACAATACAGGAACATCCACTGCGGAGTAGGGTTGGCCCAAATTAAGGATGTAGTTCTGATATTTCGGAAAGGACATTAACCGCGAATGAACGCCTATGCACGCGAATAATATGGGCTTCTTTTATACTTAAATATCAATGTTTTCCGCATATTGTGCGGTATCCATACAGCCCTGTTTTTTACCACGGAATACCCGGAAAGCACGGAACAGATTGGCAGCCTGCTGTATTGTTCTCCGAAGAAGCTGTGCTAAATACAGCCCAGGGTTTGACTTGGTCGGTAAGGTTAGGCCTCCCCTGGGTAAAGCTTCTGTGTTTTCCGTGGTAAATCTTCATGAAATTGTTCTACCATAATCTGTGCTAATCGGTGAAATCTGTGGATTAATTTCATGCTGGCGCCCCGGCGCAGCATGACGTATCGGCATCATCGATACGATAAGCAACACACCTATTACTTAGAACGCACCAAGGAGTTACGATGTCTGCACGACTAATCTTTACCCTACCCGGCGCGATGCTGCGCTTATTACTACCGGGCTGCGCCTTCCTGCTATGCCTCGGCGCTGTCGCCATGGTGGTGGATGATGACCTGGAAATCGAAGGCCATTACCTGGACCTCACCATTTCCC
>SKJD01000324.1 GCA_007116095.1 Candidatus Hydrogenedentota bacterium | reverse complement strand
TTTCGACAAGGAATGGGGCGTGGCCTTCTATCACCCCAACGAGGTCAAACTGAAGAGCGCCTCGATCCGCCAACTCTATGAGAAAGGCGCTTCGCGTTTCTGGTACTGGACCGGCTGGATCGGCATCACCGACAATTCCGGTCTGCCCTATCCCTATCAGGTCTACTACACCTCGCTGGTGCGCAACGCCTTCGAGCGGAACCCCGACCGGGACATGGACGCCCTGTTGCGCGCCGCCAAGGTCGCCGTAGTCATACCCTATGGGTATACCTTCTCTCCTTACCACATGCACCGGATCGACTGGCTGCACCTGGAGCGGGAAAACCAATACGGCGTAACCTATCGCGAAGTGCTCAGCAACGCCGCGATAGAAGTCGAGCGCCTGCTGCGGTTGGGCATCGATTTCGATATCGTCGTGGATGATCCCCTCTTCCACAAGACTGGGTATGACGAGCTGATCTACGCCCAGGCGGATGGAATGATTCGCATCGAGCACGACGGGGAGACCGTGGAACTGCGGGAAGAACCGCGTCCCTTCTTCCGGCCGGACCTGGGGCCAGGCCCGAAAATGACCCTGGAAGTCGTCGATTCAGACGAGGACAAACCGGGCCGCATCCGTTTCATAGCCATACCTGAAATTGGCACTGGCGAATGGGCAGCAGAACGACCCGAACCACTGATCTCCTGGGAAGTATACGGCCCAGACAACCGGGTGGCGCCGTCCGTCTTCCCGGAATACGGCTTCGAGCGGACATTACAAGTCGACGAGGACATGGACTATACCATGCAGCACCCCATCCCCGAGCACCTGCGCGATCAAGGTGGGCGTGAGGCGCCGATAGAAGGTTCCTACACGGTGCGCGCCGCTACCGCGGATATTTTCGGGCGGCCTGCGGTAGCGTACAAGACCATCTTTGTCGATAATGGATAGCGTTTTCCGGTACCCTATGGGAGCTGACAGGTAACCAACAATCCGATAGGGAGTATGTATATTCATGATTGACCAGATGAGCAAAGAAGAACAGCATGCGCTGATAGAGTTGCTGATTTACATGGTGAAGGCGGATGGGGTGGTGGATAACATTGAAGAGGCGATTATCCAGGACTATGCGGACCTGGTGGCGGTCGATGTGGATAGCATCGACGGGAACCTGCAACCCGAAGTGTTAATTCCAAAGTTTCAGTCGCTTGAAAGTCGCTTCACGGTGATTGAAGAGCTGCTGCGCGTGTCCCACCTGAACGGTTTCTTCACCCGGGATGAGCAGGCTGCCATACTGGATGTCGCGGAAAAGTTGGGGGTTTCCTCTGAAATGGTGCGCAAAATGGACGCCTGGGTGGTCGACGGCATGAACTGGCTGCTCCGGGGCGAAGAGCTCCTCGTGGAGCTGGAGAAGGAATCGGAGGCGTAGCGGGCCGGCATGGCAAAGCTTGCTTTGCTTGGGGCGTAGTTCTGTGATATTACGACATATGTTGATTCGTTATGTGGAGTCGCAAAGTTTACTTTGCGTCTTCGTGCATAAGCACGAAGAAAAATCAGGTTATTGCCCAGCTTGCCAACAGTTCCGACACAAAGCAAAGCTGCCACCTCCGTCATTCCTGCGCAGGCAGGAATCCAGATTCTCGACGGCGACGTGATCACGGATGATTATAACGCGTCAATATTTAACGCAAAGACGCAAAGACGCAAAGACGCAAAGTTACCGGATATTGTTGCTCCGAAGGAGCTCTGCTAAATACAGCCCAGGGTTGGACTTGGCCGCAAGGGCAAGGCCTACCCTGGGTAAGCGATACCACCACCTCTGCTACGCTGAAAGCGTTGCCTAAACTGGCGCCCCTTATAGTAATAATATCGGTTATCCACCCCTGCGGGCGGGCACAGGGGCCCGCCCCTACAGGTTCAGTCCAGCACCCGGAGGAAGGCGCATTTGAGGTAGCCGGTTTCGGGCATGCTCAGGTGGACAGGGTGGTCGGGGCCGGCGCCGCAGAGTTCGTGGAGGACGACGCGGCGGCGGGCGGTGTTGGCGGCGAGTTTGAGCATCTCCAGGAAGGCTTCCGCGCTGACGAAGTGGGAGCAGGAGGCGCTGACAAGGAAGCCACCCGGGGGGAGTTTCTTCAGGGCCAGTTTGTTGAGGTGTTGGTACCGGGTCAGGGCTTTCTTCACCTGGCCGCGGCGCTTGGCGAAGGCGGGCGGATCGAGGATGATGGTGCTGAAATCCTGGCTGTCGTCCTCCAGCACTTCTTCCACTGTTGTGCACGCATAGCTGCAACAGTTCGACAAATCATTCCGCTGCGCATTCTCCGTGGCCATCTCGATGGCGTGGGCCGAGCTGTCGACGCCCAGCACCGACGCGGCCCCAGCCTTCGCGGCGTTCAGGCCCCACATCCCAATGTGGCAATGTCCGTCAAGTATCCGTTCCCCGGTTGCCAGGGCGCGTATACGCGCCCAATTTCGGCGTTGGTCCAGGAACATGCCCGTCTTCTGCCCGCCTTTGAGGAAGCAGGTTACCTCGATTGCATCGATTGTCAGTGGCAAGGGATGAGGCGGATCGCCAATTTCCTGAAAGGCCGAAGGTCCCTGGAAGAGCATCGCCTGCACGTCCGAGTCCACCGCCTGAAGCGCGCCAAAGAGGGCGTCGATGTGTTGCTCATAAAAGGCGCAGGCGGTCTGGACCGAGACCACCGAGTCATAGCGATCGATGACCAGTCCCGGCAGCAGATCGCTCTCGCCATGCACCCAGCGATAAACCCGCGATTCCGGATAGAGCCGTTGTCGCAGGGCATGCGCCGGCGTCAGGCGGCCGACCCAGAAGGCGTGGTCCAGGGCGATGGGCTGTCGGTCCAGTAGGCGCACGGCGATGCCGCCTTCGGCCTGATAGAAGCCCCGGCCCAGCAGGTCTCCGCGGGCCGTCAGCACATCCACCAACGCGCCATCCGCCAGATTCGGTAGCGCCTGAAATTCATTGCGATAGGCCCAGAGGTGTCCGCGCAGAAGGCGGCGCTCTTCCCGGGGCTTGAGCGTCGCCCGGGGTAGGTCATAATTCGATGCGTCCATGGGTAATGGGTGTGCTTTCTTGTCGAGTGCTGCTTATTCCGGCATGTCCGGCAGTTTCGGCAGGGGGAGCTGGGGTTTCAGGCTGAAATCCGGAATCTTCGGCGGGTTCTCCGCGAGTTGGGCCTGGATGATTTCCAGCGCCTTCTCCAGTTGCGGGTCGCGTCCGGCGGCGTAGTCCTGGGGCGTGATGTCGACCTCGACATCCGGGTCCGTACCGTAATTCTCCACGCTCCAACCGACATCCTCGAACCAGAAGGAATACTCCGGCTGGGTGGTGACGCCGCCGTCGACGAGGCGTTGCTGGGGGCTGATCCCGATCACGCCGCCCCAGGTGCGCTTGCCGACCA
>SKJD01000270.1 GCA_007116095.1 Candidatus Hydrogenedentota bacterium | reverse complement strand
GTTTACAATGTATTGGGTCGCTTTTCCATGAGTACCACCATGAGTGATTATACGCCTGTCCATAAAGGCATTCCCGGCAAGCCGTTTTATTCGCTGCTGCGCTACAACCTCGCGTATTGGCGACAGTATACCGTGGGTATGGTTCTTTCCATATTTTTCGTGGTCATCGGACTCTTGCCGCCACTGCTGATCGGCCAGGTCATCGACGGCATGGACCAACGCAGCCTGACGCCGTCGATGCTGGCGCTGAATGTCGGCGGCATCCTGGGAGTGGCCCTGTTTACCGGGATAGCCCGCTACTACCAACGTATGTTGATGATCGGCGCTTCGCGCGCTTTTGAATATGACCTGCGCAATGACTTTTTTCGTCATGTGCAGCAGCAGTCCCCGCATTTCTTTCACCGGGTGCAGACCGGGGACATCATGGCGCGGGCGACAAACGACCTGAACTTTGTCCGGGAGTTCATTGGTCCGGGCATTATGGGCACGGTGGACATGCTTCGCATTCCCTTTACCCTCGGCATGATGATCTACATCAGCGCCCGACTGACAGCGATGACGCTGATTCCACTGCCGTTGATCTCGATTGTGGTCTACGTCATCATCCACTACATGCACAAACAGTCCCGGGTCGTGCAGGAGCTATTTTCCACGGTAACCGCGCGCGCCCAGGAGAACCTGGCCGGGGCGCGGGTCGTAAAGGCCTATGGCATCGCGGAGCGGGAAGTCAACGCCTTCAAAAAGCTCTCGAAAGAATACATGCGCGCCAACGTCAAGCTCGTGGCTTTGGCTTCCTTCCTGTTTCCGCTTATTGGTTTGATAATCGGGCTGATTACGCTGGTAGTCATCTGGCAGGGCGGGCGCATGGTCATCCAGGGCAATCTCAGCATCGGCAACCTGACCTCCTATCTGATGTACATGATGATGCTCACCTGGCCCTTGGTGCAATTCGGCTGGATCATTACCCTCTATCAGCGTGGCATGGTCGGCATGGAGCGCATATTGGGGCTCCTGAAGGAAGTTCCAGATATTCGTGACGATGAACACACCCGACACGACGCGGAAATTACCGAGGGCGCCATTGAATTTGACGACGTCAGCTTCGCCTACAACGATACGACCGTCATCGACCGGGTTTCCTTCACCGTGGCGCCCGGAGAGACCCTGGCCATCGTCGGCTCGACCGGCTCGGGCAAGTCCACGATCATGTCGCTGATTGCACGGGAGTACGACCCGGTGGAAGGGTCAGTCCGCATCGACGGATTGGATGTACGGCACTATCCCCTGCATACACTGCGCGGGGCCCTGGGTTTTGTGCCCCAGGACACCTTTATTTTCTCCGATACCGTGCGGGGTAACCTGGCGATGGGGCGCCCGGTCTCCGAAGAGGACATCTGGCAAGCCTGTGAAGTGGCGCAGTTGACCGAGTCCATCGAGGCAATGGAACAGGGTATGGACACCCTGCTTGGCGAACGGGGCATCAACCTCTCCGGTGGCCAGAAGCAGCGGCTGACCCTGGCCCGCGCCATCGTCGGCAATCCGCAGATTCTCCTGCTGGACGACGCCCTGTCAAGTGTCGATACCCAGACCGAGGAAAAGATACTCCAACGCTTACGCAATGTTATGGAAGCACGCAGTACCATCATTATTTCCCACCGGGTTTCCACCATCCGCCATGCCGACAAGATTCTGGTAATGCATGAAGGCTGCGTGGTGGAGTCCGGTGACCATAACAGCCTATTGGCGCTGGATGGAAAATACGCAGAAATGTATCAGCGACAACTGCTGGAAGATGTGCTGGAGGGCGAGGTATGAGCGACGGCTACCACATGGAAGACGAGGTCCAGCGGAAGGCCTACGATCACCAGCTCATGCAGCGCCTGCTGCAATTTGTTCGGCCCTATCGGGGCTGGATGCTCCTGGCGACGGTGCTGCTATTCGTGGCGGCGGTGGTCAGCAACCTGAACCCACTGGTCATCATGTGGACAGTGGACCATTACATCAACAACCCCGAGCGTACAGAGCAGATCGCGCCTCAGGAGGGCATGGAAGACAGCGTAGGCGCCGTCAGCCAGGCCGATCTGGATATGCAAGGGCTCCTCGGGATGACCGCCCTGCTCGCGGGCCTGGTCGTGGTGGAAGGCATTGTCAGGTATATCCAGGCGCTTATCGTGGCGCTGATCGGGCAGCGCACCATGTACGAAATGCGCGTCGGGCTTTTCGAGCACTTGCAAGCGCTCTCCCTGAAATTCCTGGACCGCAACCCCGTGGGTCGGCTGATGTCCCGGGTGACCAGCGATGTGGAAAAAATCCAGCAGACAGTCGTCACCGGCGTGGTGCAGGTCGTCAATGATCTCCTGACGATCGTGGTCGTGCTGGGCTTTATGCTCTGGTTCAACTGGCACCTGGCGCTCTTTGCGATCAGCCCGATGCCGCTGGTATTTCTGGTGAGCTGGCTCTTCCGTAAGTACGCCCACCGTTCCTTTTTGGAAATCCGCAAAAAGATTGCGCGTGTCAGCGCCAATATGCAGGAAAACGTGAGCGGTATGCGGATATCCCAGCTCTTCCTGCGAGAGGATGCCAACTACGAGACCTACCGTGAACTCAACGCCGATCACCGGGATGAGTGGTACCGGCAAATCCGCAATTTCGCCCTGTATTTTCCCGTGGTCGAATTCCTGGGCACGCTATCCACGGCGATTATCATTGTCTACCTGGGCATCCAGGTCTTCCGCCTCGACGAGATGGTGACGGGTGTGGCGTCGATCGGCACCTTCTACATGTACGTCTTTCTGGCGGACCGCTTCTTCATGCCAATCCGCCAGCTCGCGGACCGGTATAACATGCTGTTGGAGGCAATGGCCTCTTCCGAGCGCGTATTCCAGCTCTTGGACACAGAGCCGGGAATCCAGAATAAACCCGAGGCCGTCATCCCTTACATCCCGGGCGAGGCGCCGGAGGGGCAGGAAGGACGTGCGGTCATTCAGGGCGCGGTGGACCTCGATGATGTTTGGTTTGCCTATGAGGAGGAGCAATTTGTCCTGAAGGGCGTGTCCTTCCATATCGAACCGGGAGAAAAAGTCGCGATTGTCGGCCATACCGGGGCGGGCAAGAGCACGATCATCAACCTGCTAAGCCGTTTTTACGACATCCAGCAAGGAGCCATCCGCGTGGACGGCGTCGACGTGCGGGATTATGAACAAATCGCCCTGCGGCGCAACATCGGCATGGTGCTGCAAGATGTCTTTCTCTTCTCCGGAACCATTGAGGAAAACATTCGGCTGGGCAACGCGAATCTGAGCATGGAGCGGGTGCAGGAATGCGCGGCGCATGTTAATGCCGCCGACTTTATCGAAAGACTCAGCGGAGGCTATCAGTACCATGTGGGCGAACGGGGTTGTAACCT
>SKJD01000381.1 GCA_007116095.1 Candidatus Hydrogenedentota bacterium | reverse complement strand
TGTTGGCCTTGTTGACCCAGGGTAGGCCTTGACCTTGCGGTCAAGTCCAACCCTGGGCTGTATTTAGCACAGCTCCTTCGGAGCAATTTTTGTTGACATGGACTTTACGACGCTGCATGTCCGCGCTCTGCGTCTCTGTGGTAAAAAATGTGCACATTGTTCTCATCCGCGCCCCTTCCAGGGTCGGCCCTGGGGGGAAGCCCCGATCCCGGGCTATTTATCCGTGACCGCTCTGCGGTCGGGCGGTTGTATGGCCTTGGGTGCTATTCTATGTTGCTGTTCTGTTTACATGTTGCTCTGGATTCATGCCTGCGCAGGAATGACGGGGGGAGGTGTGTCGCGATGCGGCAGGCGTGTTGGCAGACGGGGCGATCGTGCCGAACCACCTTCGTGCGCTGCACGAAGCGCGCACTGAAGTGCGCTACTCCACATAAAAATGATGGTGTGTCGCGATGCAGCGGGCGTGTTGGCCATTTCCGAGGATGCGGCGGCCTGTGTTACACTTTGCAGGCTTGCGACACTGCCCGCTGCTTGTCGCGCGTCCTGTATACAACCCAACCTGTTAAGGATTGAACTGATCATGCGTGTAATCGCCGGTACTGCCCGGGGCATACGACTCAAAAGTTTTGAGGGCACGGAAATCCGTCCCACCCTGGACCGGGTGCGGGAATCGGTCTTCAACATCCTCGCGCCCCGTATCCTGGAAGCCCGCTTCCTCGATCTCTTTGCCGGCACCGGAGCCAATGGCATCGAGGCCCTGAGCCGGGGCGCCGAGCTTGCGGTCTTCGTGGAGACGCACCGGAAGGCGCTCCAACTCATCCGCGACAACCTGGCCCGCGCCCGGCAAACCCAGGCGCAACTAGCGCCGCTGGAGATTCCCCGGGAGCTTCGGCAACTACGCGGTGAATTTGACATTATCTACGCGGATCCCCCCTTCGAGTGGCGTGAGCACGAGGCCTTACTCAATACCCTCAGCGAACTGGAGCTGCTGGCCCCGGAAGGGGTATTGCTCATCGAGCATCCGGTCAAAAAAGTCGTCCTTCCGGATACCTGCGCGGGCTTTGAAAAATACCGCGACGCCCGTTATGGAAATACGGGTTTATCTTTCTACTGCCACCCTGCTTGACCCAACCGCTAGTATCTGCTAGGCTATAGCTACCATATATACCCACAACATTCGCAAGATACCAAGCAGATACGTCCTGAGGTTGTTTCCCGGCGATTACGCTGCGGAACCGCAACCAGGGACGATAACCCAGTACACAGGCGGTCAGCACCATGCGTTGTCCATTTTGCAATGAAACCGAAGGCCGAGTCGTCGATTCCCGATCATCCAAGGACGGGGACGCAATCCGGCGCCGACGTGAATGTCTGAAATGCGGGCGTCGCTTTACCACCTATGAACGTATTGAAGAAGTGGCGCAGATGGTGATCAAAAAAGATGGCCGGCGGGAAATCTTTGATCGCTGGAAGCTGAAAAGCGGCATCCTGAAGGCGAGCGAAAAACGCCCCATCAACCTGGAACAGGTCGAGGCGCTCATTGACGATGTCGAGCGGGAGCTGTTCAATTCCACCGAGCACGAGATCACCACCAAGCTGGTGGGGGAATCCGTCATGCGCAAGCTGAAATCTCTGGATGAAGTCGCCTACGTGCGCTTTGCCTCGGTTTATCGTCAGTTCAAGGACCTGAATGAGTTCATGTCCGAGCTAAAGACGATGCTGACCCAATAGCGCTTGCGTCGTCCTCTAGCGCAACAGAATAGTAAACTCAATACGTATCAGCCGCCTGGGCCCTCCAGGCGGCGGTTTATTATCCGGATGACCCGCCCCAGCACCGGCACATGGGTATAGATGAAGGCGCCCATATCGAAGTAATCCCGGTGGTAGCTGACCAACTCTTCGCTGTTAAAATGCAGGACCGATATCCCCTCCAGCTCCACCTCATTGCCTTTATTCAGGCCCCGCGCCCGCAGGTACATGGTCCACACCAGGACATGCGCATTGCCCTGCGCCACCTCATCGGTCGCCTCAAAACGAATCTCCTGGACGTTCTCGTACATCCGCCCATAATACCGTTTCAGAGCGGGCAGCCCCTTCACCTCGCCAATTGGGTCCCGAAATAAAACTTCCGGGCTGTAGAAATCATCGAGAATATCCAGCGACTCCGCTCGCAGGTTGTTGAAAGCGTCACGGATGCGTTGTGAACGGGTGGGCATGGGGAATAACTCCTCTGCGGCAATCAGCGGCAATACCTACAGGTTTTTGCAACAAAAAAAGGCGGAAACCTGAACGCATTTACGTTGCAGCATTTCCGCCTTCAAATTATGTATGGAGTTCGGCAGTAGGCCGAGTCAAATAGTAAGGGATTAGAAGTGAATGGTGCGCTTGTCCACCGCCATGGCCGCTTCCTTGACCACTTCGGCCAGGGTTGGGTGGGCGTGGCAGGCGCGGGCGATGTCTTCGCTGCTGGCGCCAAACTCAATCCCCACCGCGACTTCGGCGATCAAATCACCGGCGTGTTTGCCGATCATATGCGCGCCCAGAATCCGGTCGGTCTTCTCATGGGCCAGGATTTTCACCCAGCCTTCGGTCGCGCCAATCGCTTTCGCGCGGCCATTGGCCATGTACGGAAAACTGCCCTTGCGGTAGGGCGTGCCTTCTTCCTTGAGCTGCTCTTCGGTCTTGCCGACCGTGGCGATTTCCGGATCGGTGTAGACAATGCCGGGGATCGCGTTGTAGTTCACGTGGCTGTAGCCCGTGACAATGCGCTCAACACAGGCCATGCCTTCGTCTTCCGCCTTGTGCGCCAGCATCGGGCCTTCAATCACATCGCCAATGGCGTAAACGCCTTCGGCCGCGGTCTTGTAATGCGCGTTCACCTCGATCCGGCCTATCTTGTCCGTCTTGATGCCGACGCTGTCCAGGCCGAGATTCTCCGTGTACGGCTTACGGCCGATGGCCACCAGGACCCGGTCGCATTTGATGGGTTCCATGCCCTCGGCCTCGACAACGCATCCCTTGCCCTTCGCCTTGGCGCTGGTCACCTTCGTGCTGAGGTGGAATTCCAGGCCCTGCTTCTTGAAGGTCTTCAGGGCTTCACTGCTCAGTTCCCGGTCCATGCCCGGCAGGATGTGGTCCATGTACTCGAGCACCGTGACCTTGGAACCCAGCCGCGACCATACCGAGCCCAGCTCCAGGCCAATGACCCCGGCGCCGATCACCACCAGGTGCTTGGGTACTTCCGGGTAGCTCAGCGCTTCGGTACTCGATCCAACAAGATCGCCGTCAAAGGCCATGCTCGGGAAGGTGCTGGGATAGCTGCCGGTTGCCAGAATAATATGCTTGGCCTTTATCTCCGCCTTGTCCTTACCCTCGACAATCACCTTGCCGGGACCGTCCAGACGGCCATGGCCCTCGTAGCGCTTGATCTTGTT
>SKJD01000188.1 GCA_007116095.1 Candidatus Hydrogenedentota bacterium | reverse complement strand
CAACAATGCTCCCCGGTCGCTTCGGCGTTGTGGTGTTTCGGCTCGTGGTGGCAATGGCCTGATTCTGACATGGTGGAAACTCCCTTTCCTGGCGAATTGCACGATGTGGCGTCACAAACGAAAGTTTGCAGCGCTACAACATTACATGCGCAAGGGCATGTACAAAGACTATATTCCAATCCCGGGCCTGTTTTTAGTCAGACCCGGGATTGCTTACATTGTCCGAATTTTGCTTCAGCCCAGGGGCGGCATGTTTTCAACGGCGTCACGGATTTTCTTGAGCTCATCTTCGCTCAGTTTCACATCACCCGCAGCGGCGTTTTCAATCACCTGCGCTTCGTTGCGCGCGCCAACCAGGGCCGACGTCATACCGGGCTGTGCGACAAGCCAGGCAATGAAAAGCTGCCCCAGGGTGATGTTGTGGGTCTCCGCAATGGACTGCACCTGTTCGAGCATGGCGAGTACGTTCTTGCGGTTTTCCTGGGAGAATAACGGGCTATTCTGCCGCAAGTCCCCATCTTTGAATGTGCGGTCCGGCGTAACCGTACCGGTCAGGAGACCCTGCGCAATCGGGCAATAGGCCAGGATGCCGATGTCGTTCTGAACGCAGAAGGGAATGATTTCCTTCTCCAGATCACGTTCCAGGGCATTGTATTTCGACTGCTCGCTGACGATGGTTCCGTGCTTGAGACAGGTCTCCATCATCTCGACCGTGAAATTACTCACGCCCACGGCCCGGACCTTGCCCTGCTGCATCAGTGTGTTCAGACCATCCATCGTCTCTTCCAACGGCGTAGTGGCGTCGGGCCAGTGGCACTGGAGCAGATCGATGTATTCGATATTCATGCGATTCAAACTCTGCTCGCATTCCCAGATGATGGATTCCTTGCTCAGGTTTTTATAGACCTTGCGGGCGATTCCGTCGTTGTCTTTGGTGTCGAAGAAAAATTCGCCCTCTTTCTTGTCCCAGCGCAGGCAGCATTTCGTGGCGATGACGACCTGATCGCGTTTGCCTTCAATGGCTTTTCCGACGACCTTCTCGCTGTGCCCCATGCCGTAAATCGGCGCCGTGTCGATGCAGTCGACGCCGTGGTCGATGGCGCAATGGATGGCTCGAATCGCCTCCTCATCATCGGAACCGCCCCACATCCAGCCGCCAATGGCCCACGCGCCGAAAGACACCACCGGTACTTCGATATCGGATTTTCCCAGTTTTCTGTATTGCATGGTACAACTTCCCTTTCATAAATTGATTATTGGTACAGGTTAAATCATCATGGCATTTCCAAAACGATACCTGTCCCAGAATAGACCACCTTTTTATGGGTATTAGGATACGGGAAAGCATGGCAACTTGCCAAATAAGCTTAAAATGTTCGGGGAACTCCCCGACTGGGCTGGGGTTTCATTGTTGTGAGGCCTTCTCACAGTAGTTGAGTCTATAACCATCCATAACTTGGAGATAACGTACCATGAAAAGCATCGTATCCATTGTCGGCGCCCTGACTTTGGGCGCCCTCGCCGGTGCGGTCGGCATTTCGACCTACCAGCAGAACTGGAGCCATTCCGGCCAGGAAGAGCACGAGACGGCGACGCAAATCGCCCAATTGCAAAAGCAGCTTAGCGATCAGGAAGAACGCTTGCAGCGTTTGCAGTGGGAAAACGAGAACTATCGGGATGAACTCAGCCGGGAACCCATTGATTTCTTCTCCGACAGCCCCGCAGCGGCCCAAGCCCCGCAATTTGATCCGGAAAGCATGGGAAATTTCGGCATGGAAGGCATGGCCGCTCTGGGTTTAGACGAAGAAGAAGACCAGCGGGGCGACGAGGAACTGACCGAAGAAGAACTTCAGGCCCGTGAAGAACGCCGCCAAGCCCGGGAAGAGCGCCGGGCGGAATGGACGGAACGTCGTGAACAATGGGTAGAACGCGCGCAGGATGACATCTACCAGATGTTGGACGAACAATTGATGAAGACCAACGACCCGGTGGCGCAGGAGCGTATTTACGCGCTGGGCGAGTATACCGATTACTTCTTCAACATGGGCGAGCGCATGCGCCAGGCCCAGAGCGACGAAGAACGTCAGGAAATGCGCCAGGAGTTCGGTCAGGCCATGCGGGAAGTAAATAGCTTGATGGAAGATCAGCGGCAGTATATGCTGCAACAAGTCGCCGGACAGTATGCCGATGACCCGGCACAGCAGCAGGCGCTCACGCAGGCTATGCGCGAGACCTTGAACAACCCCTTCTTCCAGTCCCGCGGTGGTTTGCCCATGGGCGGCCCCATGATGGGCGGCGGTCCGGGCCGGGGTGGTCGTGGTGGTGGCGGCGGAGGCGGCTGGGGCGGTGGCGGAGGTGGTCGTGGCGGCAATTAATTGCGCGGCCCCCTCCACGTATTGTCGTTAAATTGATTACTTGATCTGTCGCTGCAGTGATATGGCCACGCCTTGAATTTGTACCTGGTCCAGGCGGTAACGCATGGGCGTGAGGCTGCTGTTGGCTGGGCGCAGCTCGACGCTGTCGGAACCTGGAAAATAATATTTCACAGTGGCCTCTTCTTCTTCGACCAGGGCAACGACGATGTCCCTCTTGCGTGGGGTGCGTTCCTGATCGACGATGAGGAGGTCGCCGTCGAATATGCCGGCTTCTATCATGCTGTCGCCCCGGACGCGCAGGGCATAGGCGTTGCGTTTGGCGATATCGGCGCTGACGGGAATGTGATCGGTGATATTCTGATCGGCGAGAATGGGCGCCCCGGCGGCCACCCGTCCAACGAGGGGTACGGTGCTGGCATGGTTCCGGTACAGGTTGACGGCTGCCTTTTCGGTGATGCGGATACCGCGGGCCTTGGAGCTGCGTTCGATATAGCCGCGCTTTTCCAGGGCCACCAGATGATCATTTACGCCGTTGGTCGAGGCAATCCCAAAATGCGCCCCCAACTCGGCTATGGTCGGGGGATAGCCCAATTCCTGGATATGCTCAATGAGATACGCCAAGATGGCGCGTCGCCTCGCGGTTAATTCCTTCGCCATGGCTTTCCGGTACTCCTCCAATGGGTACTGCACTCCGATTCCAGAGACAGCTTACTGAAATAGTTTTCAGTATAAAACCATACCAGGGACAGGGATGTCAAATTTCTTGCGATTTGCAACGATTCTACAGATTCATATACTGATCGCAACATGGGCCCACAGAAGAAGTATAAGGGGAAGGTTTAAGAAATAAGAAAGGGTGTAGTTCTGATATTACCGATCTTGTCAATGCTCAACGAAGCGTAGGGGTGAACCTTGTGTTCGCCCGCGTGGGTGGGGTTTCCCACCCACGTCATGCCTGCGCAGGCAGGCATCCAGTTCCTTGATATAGCACGAGATACGGTCATCAGGCCTTGTGACCATGAACCATAAGATAACCTTTATTTGCGGTGTTGTTATGCTTTCACGTAATACTGGTTTCCT
>SKJD01000272.1 GCA_007116095.1 Candidatus Hydrogenedentota bacterium | reverse complement strand
TGGGGGGGGGGTGGGCTATACCCGGGGTGGCGGCCTGCGGGCTATCGCCCCTACGGTCTTACCCCGCGCTACAAGCTGCGACCGCTCCGCGGTCGGGGGACCGGTTCCCTGCCTTCGCAGGGATGACGTTGGTTGGAAACCCCACCCACGCGGGCGAACACAAGGTTCGCCCCTACGTTACGTTGTGAATTGACAAGATCGGTAATATCAAAACTACACCCCAAAAAAATAGGATATTATAGGTATAGGGGGTAACGTTACTTCACAGGTTTGCCATTGAAGCGTATGCTGAGGCCTTCATGCGTGGCGTTGCGCTTGAAGCTGAGGCGGACGCCCCGAGGCGCTTTCGCGGTAATGTTGAGCTGCTTGTTCTGCTTTTCCCAGGTGACTTCGACGGGGCCGGCATAACCGGCGCTCGCGCCTTTGGCCCAGTTCAGTCGGGTGACATGCGGGCTGATGGCATAGGCCTGGCCGCCGGGCTGCGTGGCGCGGATGCCCAGCAGAATCCGGTTCAGGAAATAGACAGGCGCCGAAGACCAGGCATGGCAATGGCTGCGGGTCGGGAAGCCGGGAGGGGCTCCGGTACCGCCGGGGAAGACTTCCCATACAGTAGACGCGCCTTCTTCCAGCATGGGCAGGTAGTTGTCCAGGATGGAGTCCAGGATGGCATCGTCCAGTCCCAATTTCTCGAACATCTCGTAGAGATAGAGGATGGCGAAGGGGGAGCCCACGGGGATGACGTCGGGAGCGGGATACAGCACGTTCTTCAGTGCCGCCTGGAAGTGTTCTTCCGGGATGATGTCATAGAGTATCGCGAGAAAACTGGTGTGCTGACAGACCTGTGGGCTTAGCTTGCCGTCCTCGTGGATGCTGTCCGGGTAGGCCCCACGACCGCTTAGCCAGAAACTGTTGATGGCCTTAACGAGTTGGGCGCGGAACTTCCGCAGCCACTTGGCGGTTTGGGCGTCCTTCAGGACCTTGGCGCAGGCGAGCGCGGCGTCGATCGCCCCGACCAGGAACATGCTGTTATGGAGCACGGTCGGCTGCTGATCGTCGATGCCAATCCAGTCGAACATGTTCCAGAACTTGCCGGTGAATAGCCCGTTTTCATCCAGCATGCCTTCGGCCCCGGCCAGGTTTTTCTTGACATCTCCCCAGCAGTCGGCCAGGTATTCCTGATCGCCGGTATAGTAGTAATAGTCCCAGACCATGATGCCCCAGAGAAAGCTCCAGGCTGGCAACAGGCAGTCCCAGGAAGAGGGCACCTGACAGCCGACAATCGGATAGCGCTCCAGGGATTGCCCGGCGATGTTGATGCAGCGTTTGGTAATGTCGGTAACGCCGTAGGCAGTGTAGTTAAAAAGCGCCTCGTTCCGGGCGTCACCCACCCAGAGGGTCTGTTCGTAGAGGGGGCAATCGGTGAAGCTGTCCTCCATGCAGAGCCGTAGGGTGCGTGCGGAGATTTCCCAAATGCGGTCCATGTCGCTGTTGCTACACTGAAACCAGCCGGTATTCGGCACGGGATAGGTCGACTCAATGACCTCGACCTTGCGAATCTGCACCGGGCCTTGCTGGTTGCGTATCGTGAGAAAGACATAGCGGCCGGAGCGGCGTTTGAGCGATGTGAAACGGTTGACGCCCTGCTTGCAGACATAGCGCAGCCCGTTCCGGTTCATGTAGGTGTGCTGAATGACGCCTTCCGGGGTGATGTGCTCCACTTCAAAGATGTCGATGACGGTCTCGGCGTCTGCGATAAGGTCAAAGCGGAGATAGCCGCAGCGCTGTACGCCGAGATCATAGACCAGCTCCACATCCCCATTCGGATGCGGCGTCACCTCGGTGAACATGCTGTTGTCATACATGAGCGCGATGGGGTCCCGCACGTTGTCGCCGCCATCGGCGATAACTTCCCGTTCCAGGAATTGCCAGTGTGGGTCCGTCATGGGCGCCGTGGTCGTTTTGAGCTGACGGGCATTAGGGGCCATATGTTTCTGGAAATCGGCTTCGGAGGCGACCTCCTTGCGTAGCGCTTCCATAACCCGCAGGCCTTCGGTCCGGATTTGCTCCCTTTCCGGCACGGTGTGGGTGAAAAACACAAGGTCATCGCCCACATACCGGCCTTCCTCCAGCGGAATTACACACCAGGGCATATGGTGTGCGGGCTTGATGGGATTCAGCAGGTACGGCTGTTTCACTCCTGCCTCCTCCGCGGAGAGGGCGACCGGCTGCACAAAGCGTAGGCCCTTGTCCTTCACATGGCCCATGAAGAAATTCCGGGGATGCGCCAGTAAGAGGTTGCGGCCTTTCTGCAGGGTATAACCCGTATTTGAGGCGCGTTTCCCGTTGACCGTGATCTCGAAATCCGGGGATTCAATACGCAGGCGCATGGGGGCTGGGCTGTGGATGATGGTGGCGAGGAAACAGGCGGCTCCGATATTGTGGTTCGCCGCAATCAGGCCGGGGTGCAGGATGCGCTGGATCGGAAAGGTGAAGCTGCACCAGTCACGCTGCACGACATTGGCCTGGTAGAAGCGTTCAAGATGCACCGGCTGACGGGTGAGCAGGGCGCAATCCCGGGGATTCAGATCACCCCAGGGGCCATCATGGGCCGGAAACAGCTCCACGGCCTTGGTGAAGCGGATGGCGCTTTCCTGCAGGGCGTTGTATTGTTCCGAGGGCTCCATCTGGATGCTGACGCCGGGGGTGTTGTGGACCCAGGGCTTGGCGTCCGCCACTTCCCAGCTACTGTCCGAAACAATGGCGAAGGATTGCCCCCGTTCCGGAACCACTTCCAGGTGCACGAGGAGACCGGCCTGTTGTGGGATTTGGTGGAAGTTGCCATCACCGAAGAAGCGGGCTACTATTTCGATGTTGTTGACCCCGGGCTGGAGGTAGGCGCTGAGGTCCAGCACGTCGTACTGATAGTGTTCCGGCCAACTGCGGCAGGGGCCGTCGTTTACCCAGCGCCCGTTCACGTACAGGCGGTATTGGCTGTCCGCCGTGATCGCCATCTGCGCCTTCGCCTGGGTGGCCAGTGTAAAGCTTCTCCGCGCAAGGATGGTTTGGTTATAGTCCACATACTTGCGCTGCTTGCGCCAAATCCAATAGCCCTGCACTTCCATGATACACCTCCCCTATATTGAAAATACGGTATTAACGGCATAGTATACGTGAAAACTGCCCCCGGATTCCCATTCCCAGCCCGATGGCGTTGCCTTTGGCCGCGCCCCAATACCGAAGCCACAACAAATTTCGCCCCGCCAGGTCCTTTGATACCCCCCTGTAGCAAAGGACCTGGGCGGGCAGGCACAAGGAGCTGCCTTTACCAGGCCAAACGCATCAAAGCCAAGACACCATACATGCGCCATGCGCCTCAGGGCATTGTGTCAGGCCTTCAGCGCACCGCTGGTGATGCCCTTCATGAAGAGCCGCGTACAGAACATGAAGAGGATGCCCAGCGGAATGGCGGAGAG
>SKJD01000294.1 GCA_007116095.1 Candidatus Hydrogenedentota bacterium | reverse complement strand
TTCAGCGCGACGATGCCCATGGTGAAGAAAAAGAGCACCATCCGCAGGGTGAGGTCGTGCACACCAGTGTAGACGTAGCGCACGTCCAGCAGGAAAAAGCCCACCGCGCAGACCATCACAAAGATCAGCAACGGCGTCAGGATCTCCAGCATCCAGTCGGTCGGCGTGCGGAAGACCGGCGGCTTCGGCGCCTCATACAACGCTTCCCGCAGCGACGCGAAGTCTGTGGGTTCCAGGCGGGCGGTGGGGGGGGCCTGCGTCGCCATGGCTTACTGTCCTATCCGTGCCGGCGAAATCTCGTGGAGACTTCGCTCGGATTCAATGTGGATTACGTCGATGTGGTGGGGCGCCAACAGTTTGGCGGCTTCCCAATAACCCCTTTCGTGCTTGATGAAAAAGACTGTGATGGCAAAGCCCTGTGTCTTCATCGCGGCCAGAGCCAGGGCCAGGCAGGGGCTGACCTGTGGCAGGACTGGTAAGAGGGCGCCATCCCGTGGGAGATGCGGCGCTTCTTGCAGGATCATGGCCTCCATCTTCATGCCCTGCCCCGGGAGTACCCGTGCGAGGTTCTCGATGATATAGGTGGCCTGGCTGAGGCTGCGCCGGGTCGGCACCGACAGGGGACTGAGCCGGGTGGAGGTCGCTTCGCCGCGGTTCTGCCGATCCGCTTCGTCCCGGGAGTAGACCGCCTCCTGTTCCAATTCATATTCCGCGACCTCGGCGGCGTCCCGGGCATTGGTCAGCATGCCGACCTGCTCGCCCGACTGTTGCAGGAGATAGGCGATGGAGGCCGTGGTCGTGATCGCCAACTCCTGGCGCTGTTCCCGGTCTTCGGGCAGGTAACTGTCCGTATGCAGGTCGAGGAGCAGGGTCCCACCGGTCACCGAGGAGGGCTCGTAGGTCTTGACATGCAGCGTGCCGGTGCGGGCCGTCGCCTTCCAGTGGATGCTGTTCAGGGGGTCCCCCGGGACATACTCGCGCAGGCTGTTGATGCGCGTCGGGTCTTGGTAGATGCGGTTGCTGATACGCACCGGGCCCATGGGCCGCCGGGCGGCGACGTCGAAGGTGTCGATATACGCGATGGTCGGCAGCACGGAGACATAGTCGCGCTGGGTACTGCTCCGGAAACGGCGTTGCAGGCCGAACAGGTCGCCGCTGGTCATCAGCAGCGGACCGATCCGGTGGTAGCCCCGGCGGGGACAGCGCAGGCGGTACTTCAGTTCCACCGATTGCCCCGGCATGAGGATGGCCAGGGCGAGGTGGTTGCCGCGCCGGAGACAGTCCGCCGGGTGGTAGTCCTCCAGGAGAATCCAGGGAATCGGAATGCCCCGCCGGTTCTGCACCGTGACCGTCACTTCGGTTTCCTCGCCCTGCCGCAAGGTCTGGCGGCTGATGCTGCGTTCACAGTCCAGCCCCGCCAGCCACACCCGCGCCGAGAGATGCGAGAGCAGCAGGAGTATCAGGAAGGCATACAGCGCAAAGGCGAGATACGGACTTTGCACCAGGAATGCCACGGCGAGCAGCAGCGCCGCGCCTATAAACCAGCCGACGTTTTTCATTGTCATAATCCTAGCAGCAATGTCCGATGTCGGGCCACTGGAACACGGCCCATTTGCATATATCCGGTTTTGCGCATATACTGTTATATAGAAGCTTGCCGAGTACAACATATGGCGTTGTTGCTGCGTTTCACTTGGATGTGAATACGCCTTGGCGCCAATCGTCTTATACGAAGTACAACCTATACAAAATAGTGGAGGATGAAAAATTGAAACATATGCGATTACTGGCGGCTGCCTTGGGGGTTGTCGTGTTGACGGCCGTTGGGTGCGTCATCCGAACCGAGCATAGAATTGATGCGCACATTCGGCTGGACATCCGGCATATCCAGGATCAGGCAGAGCAGGTGCTGGACTTTGTCGAAGGACGGACCGATGCGCTGCCGGAGTTTGAAGAAGCCGCGGCCAACGGCCCGGAAGAGACCACATCCTGGCTACGGCGCGGGCTGCACATGCTCAACCCGATGCCCACGGCGCACGCTTCGGAGTTGCGGCAGAGTTCGCCCCGGGTGCGTGAAATCGCCGAAAACATGCGCCAGAACCACGATGAGGTGAGTCGCTTCAAGCGCCTCGGCTGTTTTGGCGAGACCAACCGGGGCCTGTTGGAGATGCGCGAATGTGACGCCCTGAGTGTGCCGGAAGACCGGAATGCCGCGCAGCAGTTACTGGCCGAGGAAAACCGGGACCGCAAAGCGCTGTACCAGGAAATTGCGCGCCTGAATCAGGAAGACAATGTGACCGTGGCGACGGTGGAGCGGGTCTACGCCTTGGAGCGGCTGCGCCGGGCGAATGCTGGAGAACACGTGCAACTGCCCCCGGCGGGCGATGCCTTTGAAGAGCTCCGCGAATCGAACTTGGGTCGACGCCTGGGCGATCAGTTGCAGCCCAACGCCTGGGTGGTCATTCCCTAAGGCCCACGGCCTTTAACCAGTGATTATCCTGTAGACTTGGTGGACCTGGTGGACTTCGTGGACATTGTCCACTAGGTCCATCAGGTCCATAAACCTGTCCAAACAGCCTCCCCCTTACGAAGCCTCGCTTTCCTCAAGCTGGCGGCTGGCCTGGGCCAGGATTTGTGAGGCGACCTGATTGGGATTGTAGCCGCCGGGCAGACGCACGAGGGGTTTGCCGTAGTTCTCGCAGAAGCGGCGCACTTCCCCGAAGGAGTGGCTGGACCAACGGATGGCCAACAGCACCAACACCACTTCCGGGCGGCCGATGTGGGGTTCAAAGAGGCCAATTGGCTGGTGCTCGGTGGTCTCCAGCCAGTTGAGTTCATCCAGTCGGAAGCTTTTCTCCAACGATTCCTTGGCTTGTTGACGTTTACTGCCGCCAATCAGCACCACCTGCTTGCCTTCCAGCAAGGCGCTTACCTCTTCTATCTCCTGGGTGTTCAGGTCTTCGGTCGGGGCTTCCCCGGCCACCGGGCGCGAGGCGAGATAGCGGTCGATTTCCCGCAGGACCAGGCGTAGGCTCGGGTTTTCCACCAGCTTGTCGGGGAACTCCTCGATGACGGGTAGCAGAACTTCTCGAAGCTCATTGTTGCTTGGCGGAAAGGCTTCACCTATGAGTTGGTCGATGGCCCCGACGATCTTCTTCCAGTCGTCCTCGTGATCATCCCCCGGCGCTTTCTGGATTTTGTTGATGTGGTATTTAACGCGCCCCAGCAAGTTGCGATGGATTTTTTCCCGCTTCTTGAGGGAGTGCATCTCTTCCCTAAGCGCTGTGATGCGTTCTTGCAGCGATGCCCAGCCTGTGGGGTCTGCCTTGTCGTCCACGCGCATGTAACGTTCGATGAATATTTGGTGGCTCGCCGCCGTGCCCCGGAGCCATTGGAAATACTTGACCTGATCCTTGTCACTGATGGTATGTTCCGGATCGATCCGCTCAATAGCCGAACGTAAGGCGGACTGGGCTTCGG
>SKJD01000367.1 GCA_007116095.1 Candidatus Hydrogenedentota bacterium | reverse complement strand
GTACCACGTTCAGACAGCCGAGGAGCTGGGGGTATCCACCGAAGACATGATCCGCGCTATCAACTTGGCCCACAAGGTCAAACAGACCCCTGCACGACATATCATGGAACAGGCTGAGCGCATCCTTATCGGCGCCCCCGAAGGCGCAGCATCCTGCTGTGGCGGCGCGCCAGCCAGCGGAGGCGGTTGCTGCTAATCAAAGCCCTGGGAACACGTTCCAGGAATTTCAAGCTGGACAAATAATGATCGTAGGAGAATCTAATGATCTTACTCAACAACCCTACTAAATACATGTTTTTCACTGGCAAAGGTGGTGTAGGCAAAACCTCCGTTGCCTGCGCCACGGCAGTCAACCTGGCGGATAGTGGAAAAAAAGTACTGTTGGTTAGCACCGACCCGGCCTCGAATTTAAGTGATGTGCTGGGCTTTGAAGTCGGCACTTCCAGCACTGTTGCACCGGAGCTGCCCACGTTGTCTGTCATGAACATCGACCCGGAAGCAGCTGCGTCCACCTACCGCGATCGGGTCATTGGCCCTTACCGGGAGAAACTGGGACAAGCGGCTGTACAATCGATGGAAGAACAGCTTTCCGGCGCTTGCACCACCGAGATTGCCGCTTTCGACGAGTTTACCTCAATCCTGATCGGCAAAGCCGATTTTGGGGATTTTGATCATATTCTTTTTGATACAGCGCCCACAGGCCACACCATTCGACTACTGCAACTTCCCAGCAGTTGGAGCAGCTTCCTGGAAACCAACGAGCATGGCGCCTCTTGTCTAGGTCCGCACAGCGGATTGACCAAACAGCAAGAGCAGTACATGCATGCCGTTGAAATACTCAGTGATGCAACAAAAGCCACCATCGTTTTGGTCACGCGGCCGGAATTCTCGTCCATTCAGGAGGCGGACCGTACAGCCGGGGAATTGGCGGGACTAAATATCACGAACCACTTCCTGGTGCTAAACGGTTTGCTGGATAATCAGAAGTCGGAAGATTCGCTGGCGCAGGCCATCATGGCGGAAACGGAATCCCTGCTTGAACAGCTCCCGCCCAACCTGGAATCCCTCCCCCGCGAAGACTTAGCGCTCAAACCCTACAACATCCTTGGGGTAGATTTGTTGCGTACCTTCTTCTCTGCGGAACAAGATGCGCCTGAGGTTTCCTCTACGGAAGAGGTACCGTATAAAACCGTGGAGGCGCAGAATCTGGCAGCGTCAGTGGAGGAATTGGGCGAAAAAGATCATGGCCTGATTATGGTCATGGGAAAAGGAGGGGTCGGCAAAACCACTGTGGCTGCGGCGCTTGCCATTGGCCTGGCGAAACAGGGCAAGCAAGTTCACCTGACCACCACCGATCCTGCGGACCATATCTCTGCAACCGTAGACCATGACATGCCGGGCTTGAAGGTAAGTCGCATTGACCCTGCGGAAGAAACGGAAAAGTACAAGCAGCACGTCTTGGAGCATTCCGGGAAAGACCTGGATGAAGATGGTCGCGCCTTACTTGAAGAAGATTTACGCTCACCCTGTACGGAAGAAGTGGCGGTTTTTCATGCTTTTTCACGTATCGTTAGTCAGGCGCGCCGGGAAATTGTCGTGATGGACACCGCACCGACAGGACATACCCTGCTATTGCTGGATGCCACAGGCTCCTACCATAAAGATGTTGTGCGCAATCTGAAGGGAGCCGGCAAGGTCGTTACACCGTTGATGCGTCTGCAAGATCGCGATTTTACGAAGATTTTGTTGGTAACCTTGCCGGAGACCACGCCCATCCATGAAGCGGCCGCTTTACAAGATGATTTGCGGCGCGCTTCGATTGAACCCTATACCTGGGTCATCAATCGCAGCCTGGCAGCCAGTGACACCCAACACCCTATACTGAAACAACGCGCACAAGCAGAACTGCCGCGTATTCAGGAAGTGCAAGAGCATTCGGTTAACACCCCCTGCATCTTGCCTTGGCTCCCTGAGAGGCCTATTGGCAATGCCAATCTCGAAAAATTGCTGACTTATGAAGCCGTTAGCGTCCAGTAGCAAGCAACTATTAAGAAACGACAACAATCCCCAATAGATAAACACAGTTATCAGGAAAGGATACGTATCTATGCAGGAACCACACGAATCAAAGGAACCCAACGAAGCGCCAAAAGCGGGCGGAGGACTCAATGTATTTGAAAAATACCTGACCCTCTGGGTGGGGTTGTGTATCATCGGCGGCATCGTATTGGGACGCATGGCCCCCGGGCTGGCGGAGTTTCTCGATGGTATCGCCATCTATGTGGATGATGCGCCGGTCATTTCCATCCCCATCGCCATCTGCCTGTTCTTCATGATGTATCCCATCATGGTGAAGATAGACTTCTCCGAAGTGGTTAAGGCGACCAAGACCCCGAAGGCGGTGTTTTTGACCCTGTTCATCAACTGGGCCGTGAAGCCATTCACCATGTTCGCAATCGCAACGTTGTTCCTGGGCTATTTCTTCGTTGATTTGTTGCCCGGTATGGATGTTCTGAAAGACGGCACGGAAGTGCCCTTGTACCGCTCCTATATCTCCGGCGCCATTCTGCTCGGTATTGCACCCTGCACGGCGATGGTGTTGATGTGGGGCTACCTGTCCAAAGGCAACCAGGGCCTGACCCTGGTGATGGTCGCCATCAACTCGTTGACCATGCTGGTGCTCTACGGATTGCTCGGCGGCTTTCTACTGGGCATCAATGAAATGCCCGTGCCCTGGCAGGCGTTGCTACTGTCCATCTCGATCTATGTGGCGTTGCCCCTCGTCGCCGGTTTCTTAACCCGGAAATGGATTATCGCCAACAAGGGCATGGTTTGGTTTGAGACCCGCTTTCTCCATTTCCTGACGCCGGTATCCATCATTGCTTTGCTGTCTACCCTGGTGCTGCTGTTCTCCTTCAAAGGAGATGTGATTGTCAACAACCCCCTGACCATTTTGTGGATCGCCATTCCACTGACCATCCAGACTGTTCTTATTTTCAGCATCACCTACGCAATCGCCAAGTACATGCGGCTTGAATACCAAGACGCTGCACCTGCCGCCATGATCGGCGCTTCCAACCACTTTGAAGTCGCCATTGCAACCGCAACCATGCTCTTTGGACTCTCCTCAGGCGCAGCTCTGGCGACCGTAGTCGGTGTGCTCATCGAAGTGCCGCTCATGCTATTGCTGGTCAAGTTCTGCATCAGGACCAAGCACTGGTTCCCCAAAAAATCATGATCACTACGGCGCATATTAAACGAAGGATGTAGTTACTATATTACTGCTTAAGCCGATTCGTTATGTGGAGTAGCGAACTTTAGTTCGCTCTTCGTGCGTAAGCACGAAGAAAAATCAGGTTATTGCTTAGTTTGCCAACAGTTCCGACTCAAAACTGCGTTGCCACCTTCGTCATGCCTGCACAGGCAGGCATCCAGTATTGCGTGAAAACATAACAATACAGCAACAATGCAGCATGTTGTGG
>SKJD01000010.1 GCA_007116095.1 Candidatus Hydrogenedentota bacterium | reverse complement strand
ATTTGACCTGGAGCTACGCCCCTGGAGCGAAATCCCGGATAACCTGCGCAACGGGGAGACGGACGGTATTCTGGGTATGTTCCGGACGACGCAACGGGAACTCGACTTCGACTTCAGCCACCCCACCTATGTCGCCACCCACAGCGCATTCGTCCGGGATGACGCCCCTTACCAGCACCTGGAAGACTTGCAGGGCAAGGCCATTATCGTCCAGGACAGAGATGTAATGGACGATTTCCTGCAAACCAATGCATTTACCGATAACATTGTGCGCACGCCGGACCAGAGCACCGCCATCCGGCTGCTGGCTCAGGGCGAACACGACGCGGCGTTTTTACTGCGTATTGGCGCCTGGCAAAATATCCAGAGTCTTGGCATTGACAACCTGCGAGAACTGGATTACACCCTGATGCCACGGGATTACTGCATTGCCGTCGCGAAGGGCGATGCCGAGACCCTGCGCATCATCAATACCGCCCCGCAAATGGTCATGGATAGTGGGAGCTTTGATCGCATCCTTGAGACCTCGTTCACCCGGTACGCCCCCCAAGCCGCCGGCTTCCCCTACCTGCAATACCTGCTGTGGTTATTGGTGGCGGTTTTTATCGTCGCCATGCTTTTTGCCGGGTGGAGCATTTCCCTGCGCAGTACGGTGGAAAGGCAGACCGCCGCGCTTCAGGCGGAATTGCATAAGCGGGAGATCATCGCACAAACCCTCCAGGAGCGGGAGCAGTTCATCCGCGCCGTGTTGGAGACGACGCCGGACTACGTCACCGTCTATGACCTGGATGAAAAGCGCTTCATCTACATGAACAAAGTTCCGACGAAGCTGGCCGATCCCGCCCTCACCCAGGCTTACGAATTCACCGAGTCCGTCTTGCGGTCGCTTGTTCATCCCGAAGATCGTGAGACCCTACGCAAACATTGGCGACGGCTTTTGAAGACGAAAGCGGGCGAAGTCCTCGAGATCGAATATCGCCTTGTCAATGACCAACAGGGCGCGGAAATCTGGATGCAAAGCCGGGACATCGTGTTCAAGCGTCAACCCTCGGGTCGGGTGCAGCAGTGCCTGAGCATCATTCATGATATCACCCACCGCAAGCTCGCCGATGCGGAACGGGCCCACCTGGAAGCCCAAATGCAACAAGCGCAGAAGCTGGAAAGTTTGGGCATCCTGGCGGGTGGAATCGCCCATGACTTCAACAACATCCTCCTGGCCATCCTCGGCAATGCGGACCTGGCGCTCACGGAGACCTCCAACTTCGCCCCCACCCGCGGCTACCTGGAAGAAATCGAAAGGGCCTCCCGGCGGGCAGCGGAACTTTGTCGGCAAATGCTCGCCTACTCGGGGAAGGGCAAGTTCGTCATCAGCCGCTTTCAATTGAACGAGGTGATCAGAGAGATGGAGCAGATGCTACGGATCAGCATCTCGAAGAAAATACAGTTTCGTCTTCACCTGGATACGGCACTCGCTGATATTGAAGGCGACATCACGCAAATCCGGCAGGTGGTCATGAACCTGATCATCAATGCTTCGGACGCCATCGGGAAGCAGACCGGCGCCATTGATGTACACACAGGCGTCGTTTATTGTGATCGCGATTACCTTACGGAAGTCTTTCTGGATGAAGGGCTGCCGGCCGGCGACTATGTGTACCTCGACGTCACGGACACGGGCTGCGGCATGGACCAGGAAACCCTCGCCAAAATCTTCGACCCGTTTTTCAGCACGAAATTCACCGGTCGGGGCCTGGGGCTGGCCGCGGTGATAGGCATTGTGCGTGGGCATAGGGGCGCGCTGAAAGTCTATAGTGAAATGGGGAAGGGCAGCACCTTCAAAATCCTGTTGCCAGCCGCATTGAGCGCCAGCCCGGAAAAAACGGAGCCCCCAGAACGCAAAGCCGTCCCGAAAAAGGGAAGTGGCTTGATACTGGTGGTAGACGACGAAGTAAGCATCCGGAAGCTGGCGCAGCGCATGCTCAAACGGCTTGGCTATGAAATCCTCACCGCCGAAGACGGTGAGAAAGCAGTGGAAGTGTACGTCGCCCATCAGTCCCGCATTGACTGTGTGCTGCTGGACCTGACCATGCCCAACATGGACGGCGCCGAAACCTACGAGGCCCTTTACCGCCTCAATCCCGAAGTGCGTTGTGTGCTGTCCAGTGGATACAACCAACAAGCCGTGACCCAGAACCTGGTCGGGTTGGGCTTCTGTGGCTTTGTCCAGAAACCATACACCCTGCAAGAACTCAGCGTGGCCATCCACATGGCGATGCACGGTGAAAAATTCAGTGACCCAACCCCGGCGCCATGAGCAGAAAAACGCACGTGTCCAATACCAGCAATGAATCTCCCGACAACCTGATTGCGAGGTGCGCCTCATGAATATGCTACTCGGTTTGATACTCTGCAACCTGATTCCGGCTGCGCCCAATACCGACCTGACGGGCGTCACCCCGAACCAGGTCCAGATGGAAGACAGCTTCTGGAAGCCGCGCCTGGAAACCAACCGCGAGGTAACCCTCCCACACAATTTCCGGATGTGCGAGGAGACCGGGCGCATTCACAATTTCGCCGTGGCGGGTGGCCTGGAGGAAGGCGGCTTCGAAGGCATCCCCTTCAACGACTCGGACGTCTTCAAGGTCATGGAAGGCGCGGCCTATATCCTGGGGGCGGACCTGACGCCGATGCCGGAGATAACCGTAAACGGCGAAAACGTGGATGTGCAGAGCATCCGAGGCTATGCCCGTATCCAGCGCACTTGGGAGGACGGTGACCAGGTCCAGTTGCGGCTGCCCTTTGAGGCCCGGGTCGTGCGCGCCCATGACCTGGTTTAAGCCAATCACCACCGGGTGGCGATTGAACGCGGTCCCCTGGTCTATTGCGTGGAAGGCGCTGACAACGAGGGAAGCGTACTGAACACCATCACGCATTCGTTGAGCTTCCACCACCACCTCGAACCCGACGCCTGGGCCGGGGTGACGAAAATCCATCTACACGGCTTTGAGCCCATCGAGGATGCAGAGGAAGGTGAAGTCCCTGTGGCCCGCACCCTTATGCTCCAGGCCATTCCCTACTACGCTTGGGGGCACCGCGGCGCGAATGAAATGCAGGTATGGATTGAAGACGGCTGGTCGAGACAACAAGAACTGTTGCGGGAATAGCGCAGGCCGGTATAGAATTGTTCAATGGATGACACTACATAACATAGGGGGAGACACAGCACACATGGAAGCACTCGAAGTATTACGCCAGCGTCGTTCGGTACGTACGTATCAGGACAAGGGAGTAGACCGGAAAAGCATTGAGACCCTGATCGATTGCGGTCGACTCGCAGCCTCGGCACGGAATGTCCAGCCTTGGGAGTTCATCGTAGTAACGGATCAAGAAAAGCGCCAAAAAATAGCCCAGGCCACCGACCATGGACGCCACATTGCCGAGGCGCCGGTCTGTATTCTGGTCTTTTGTGAGGATGGTCATTACTACCT
>SKJD01000186.1 GCA_007116095.1 Candidatus Hydrogenedentota bacterium | reverse complement strand
CGAACTCGCCGCCCTCCACCCCTGCAAGCACATCCCTCTCCACGAGCTACAGGAAAGGGTAGGCGAACTCGCAGCTTGGCGAGACAAAGAAGTCATCTGTCTGTGCCACCACGGCATCCGCAGCGCCACCGCCCGCAACTTCCTCGCCGCCGAAGGCTTCACCCACGCCCGCAACCTCGCAGGCGGCATCGACGCCTACGCCCTCGACGTCGATCCCGACCTGCCACGGTATCTGTAGCGGAATCCACCACGCTTTTAGTCCACTATGTCCATCCCGTCCACTGCATGAACCCGGTGGACCACTTCACTCCCTCGGCGGCCACGGAAAGAACTTGTTCGTGCTGCGTTGGTACGCCTCGAAGGCGGCGCCGCGGCGGGCGAGGGCGCGGGTTTCGGCGGGTGGGATGCCGGTGATGTGGACGAGGAAGACGTACATGCAGGCGGGGCCGAGCAATGCGAGGAAGAGCCGCCAATCGCCCCAGGCAAGCAGGACGTAGGCCCACCAGTGCAGCCATTCGAAGAAGTAGTTGGGGTGGCGGGTGTAGCGCCAGAGTCCGCTGCGCAGGAGTTGGCCCTGGTTCTCGGGCTGTGCGCGCCAGCGGCGGAGCTGCGTGTCGGCAGTGATTTCCCCGGCAATGGCCCCCCAGCCGAGTAGCAGTCCGGCGATGCCCACCAAGCCCAGGCCGTTCCCCGGTTGCGAAGCCACTGCCCAGAGCGGCAGGGAGAAGAGCAGGATGAGCAGGCCCTGCATCAGGAAGATGCCGAAGAAATAGCGGTTGGCCTGCGCGCCCCAGCGTTCCCGGAGCGTGGCGTAACGGGCGTCTTCCGTATGGCCCATTACCCGGTGACGCAGGATAAACCAGGCCAGACGCCCGCCCCAGGGCACGGTCAGCAGAACCAGGGCCCAGCGCTGCGCCGGGTTGCCGTCGGCCATCAGCGCCAGCCAGAGCGCGCTCAGGGCCAACCCGCCTGACCAGGCCGCATCCCCGATCCCCGCGTCTTGTTTACGATAGGCGACGGCATAGGCCGCCAGGACTGTCCCCAGGGCAATGCCGCCCACTCCGATCCACAGGTTCATCGTGCTCATGCCGCACTCCTTCCGCTTGCTGTTTTACAGGCATATTGCGATCTGTATATCGGGTTGGACCCGAATGCTGACGCGTCGGTGTTTGATGGGTATGCCCTTCGAGAATTCGGGGCAAACCATGAACTTCACTTATTTTGACACGTGGTCGGGGGGCGTGTCACAATGCCGATGGAGGACAGGCGCCATGACGGACTTTAGGCAGGATGCGGAAAAGGAAGCGCGGCCGGAACGCCACCATGATTTCGAGGCCGACGCAGTCTGTGCGCAGTGTGGCCTGGTCAACGAAGAAGGCACGCTGTATTGCCACCAATGCGGCAACAACCTGCGTGACCAGCGGCGAATTCGTCTGGAGGCCGAAACGCTCCTGATGCATCAGGACGATGCCCGGCAGCGGCGGCAGTGGATACGCCGTGCGATGGGCGCGGTGGGCTTGGTGTTGGTGCTGATCGCTGGCCTGCGCGCCAACCACATCGCGGAGTGGCTGCTGGAAGTACAGGAACCGAACCCCGACGATCCCCGCCTGCTCTGGGTCGCCCCGCAGACGGCGCACTTTGACGGGCTGCTGGCTGAATTGCAAACCACGATTCCTGACCAGGAATCTCTGGCCGAGCTCAGCTTTGTGGCCGCCAACGATTTTCCGGACCGGGGCGTGCTGGCGCTATACCAAGATGAGGAAGCGGTGGGCCTGGTCCAGGTCGCTCGCTACAGCGATCTGGTCCTCTTTGCAGCGCGTCTGTTCAGTGGGGAAGAGATTCGCGGTCGCGCCCGCATCCAGGGGCAATGGCTGGTGCTGGACTTCACGGAAGGGGGCGTGCGCCAGGGCCGGCGCTACGCTGCCGCCGCCGGAGCCGCCCAGCGGGAAGTGGATGGTAGCTTTCTGTGTTATGGCCAGCGGGAAGGGTCGGACGCCACCTATATCTTCAAGGCCTACCTGATAGCTTCGGAATAATTCCGGCACGACAGGCATTTTCCCTCCCAAAATTGCTATAATTACCGGATTGACTGGCGGCGAATCACAACAAATGCCCCTGTCAGCGGTAGGACTATCCTGATTTTTTTCTCAAGCATTCAAGTTATAAGCACCGCTGTGCATAAAGCACGGTGACAGGAGATATATATTTCATGGTTATGGGTTTTCTGGGCAAGCTGCGCGACAAGCTGGGCAAGACCCGCGGCAAGCTGGTGGATAACGTCAAGCGCGTCTTCAGTGGGCGCAGCCGTATTGACGATGAGATATTCGATGACCTCGAAGAAATCCTGATCGAGGCGGATATCGGCGTGGAAACGACGCTGAATATCGTGGCGGACATGCGGCGGGTCGCTAAGGAACAGCGCCTTGAAGATCCCCAGGCTCTTTACGAGGTATTGAAGCAGGAGATCATCACGTTACTCAGCGAAGGTGATCACACCTTGGACCTCAGCCGCGAAGACGGCCCGCATGTGACCTTGGTCGCGGGCGTGAATGGCTCCGGCAAGACCACGACCATCGGCAAGCTCGCCTCGAAACTGGTGCAGGACGGCAAGGAAGTCGTGCTGGGCGCGGGGGACACCTTCCGCGCGGCGGCGGTCGAGCAGCTCAGCATCTGGAGCGAACGCACCGGCGCGACTATCGTCAAGCACCATGAAGGCGCGGACCCGGCCTCGGTCGCCTTTGACGCCACGGACGCCGCCATTGCCCGAGGGGCCGACAACCTCATCATCGACACGGCGGGACGGCTGCATACCAAGGTGAACCTGATGGAGGAGATCAAGAAAATCCAGCGTGTGGTCAAGAAACGCCTGCCTGAGGCCCCGCATGAGGTGCTGTTGGTGCTGGACGCCACCACCGGCCAGAACGGCCTCCAGCAAGCGAAAAATTTTACCGAGGCCATCTCGGTTACCGGTATCATCCTGACCAAGCTGGACGGCACCGCCAAGGGCGGCATGGCCATCGCCATACAGAAAGACCTGGGCATCCCCATCAAAATGATCGGTGTTGGTGAAGGCGTGGACGATTTGCAGCCCTTCGACGCGAAGGAATTTGTCGAGGCGTTGTTTGAGTAGAATAGAGTTTTTGGAGTAGCAAACTTTAGTTTGCTCAAAATGTGGAGTAGCAAAGTTCACTTTGCTGAATCGCGTGTAACGCGATTGTATGGGCTTAAGGGTAAGGCCGTCATGCTTACCCCTTAGTTTCTGCTGGCGCAGAAATGACGCAAACTGAAGTTTTCCACTCCATATAAAACGAGTGCGGAGTAGCAAAGTTCACTTTGCTGAATCGCGTGTAACGCGATTGTATGGGCTTACGGGTATGGCCGTCATGCATACCGCTTTGTTTCTGCTGGCGCAGAAATGACGCAAACTGAAGTTTGCCACTGCATATAAAACGAGTACGGAGTAGCAAAGCTTGCTTTGCTTAGGTTGAACGAAGCGAGCTT
>SKJD01000130.1 GCA_007116095.1 Candidatus Hydrogenedentota bacterium | reverse complement strand
GGGGCAACCTTAACGGGAGCCGCCCGGTGAGAGACCCTCACGCCGGTAAATATGGGGAATCAACCCCATCGCGACAACGGGGAGGGGGTGGAACTTCCACCCCCTTACCCACTCGGTTTTCTTTGCAAGACCTGATCCCGGGGTATCACCTACGGGCGTTACACGCCCTCCGGTTCAACCCCGGGCTTTTCATCCGTAACCCCTGCCGGGGTTAGTCGTAGTGTTGTGTAAAGTTGATAGTCAACCACAACGGCAATGACGTACCCCGTGGCTATTTGAAGAAACATGTTGCCACTGAATGAATGGTGTTTGTCCAAAAATCCTGAAAATCGACTTAATCAACAGCCCCGAAGGCAGGAATGACGATGCGGGGATTCTCAGGTGTTTTATTGAAAAAATCACGGATTTTTACACCAATAGTTTTTCTCGTTCCTCTAAATGGGAAAAACGATTCGAAAATGCCTGATAATGTATTGACTTGGCGGTAATATCAGAACTACACCCTAAGCAACGCCCGGAGCCGCTTTGGCGGCTGGATCGATCATGCGGAACATGTAGTAGTGCATGCCTATGTCTGGCAGCGGAAATGCCTCCCCACGGATTTGAAAGCCATGCCGTTCGTAAAAGTCCCGGGCGGTAATACGGGCCGTGCACCAGAAGAGCACCGGGCCATTGGAAGCTTGTGTGAGCGCATGTTGCTGGATCTGCGCGTAACAGGCCTGCAAGAGTATGGCGCCATAACCCCGGTTACGATATGTTGGCTCGACAGCCATCCCACGCAGCCGCCACGCTACCGAAAAATCTTCACAGCCCGGCATGGCTTCCCGATACAGCGAGACGATGCCGATCAGCTTGCCTTCCAGATACAGGCCCAGATGCGCCGTGTCAGGGGCGTCATCCCCCGGAAAAGCCAGTTCTTCCAGCGCCTGATGCGGGCGCAGCACGGCCTGACGCAGGGGGCGCGTTTCCAGAGCGCTTATACAGCGGAGCTCAGGTGTTTCAGTTGTGGTCATGGTCTAGCGCTTCCACAATAGCATCTTCTTCCACAAGACGATTCAGAAATGCCAGGATTTCTGCCTGCACCTGCTCACGATCATGGTCCCAGAAAATCAGGTGTTCCGATCGCTCCAGCAGCACCAGGTGCTTATCATCGGTTGGCATGGCCTCCCATGCCACCTCGGATGCTTCCGGACTGGTCACCGAATCGTCCAAGCCGTGCAAGAGCAACACGGGCAACTTCAGATGCGCCAGGGCTTCCGGACTCCGGGCCTGTTGACCCAACTGGACCGCTACGTAAACGGCGTTGGTGGGAACCCAGGTAAAGGTCGTGATTTCCCGGCGCACTTCACGTCGGTTCACCGGACGACTGCCCGGGCTACGATATACCCAACGGAGCAGGGGCCGGACCAGCTTTGCCCAGCGCTCGGGATGCATCCCGTAGTACCAGCGATGTTCCACCTCAAACAGGGGCGCGGCGAGAATCAGTCCGTCCACCTCCATCGACTCCGTCAGCAGCACCGCCAGGGCGCCGCCCATGGAGTGGCCAAGCACCACCACCTTGTCGTAATCCGTCTGCAAGGCATTTACATGCGCCCGGACCGCATGCAGCAATTCCGCCGGATTGGTATGCTCCAGGTCCAGGGGGGAAACGCCATGTCCGGGCAGGAGCATCACCTCCACCGCATGGCCGGCTTCTGCAAGCGCTTCCGGCAGATCGGCAAAATGATGGGGCGTGCCCAAAAAGCCATGCACCATCAGGACCGCCAGCTCCGCCTGTTCCGGGTTCAGGCTATACGGGGCGGCGTGTTCCAACAGGCCTGTTTCGGGGTCCCGGGGCTGCCGGGCGTCGCTCAGCCGAACGCAGGAACTCGACACCAGGGCAAAGAGCAGTATCATTGCCAGCCCGAGTAGCACGGCGCCAAGCATAAAGCGCCGAAGGGAATTTAGGCTTCCTGCTTTGCCCGAGCGGCAAATCATGAAATACCTTCCAGCTCCTGCGCCATCACACGAACGCCTTTGATGTCCATTTTGCCGGTACCCAGAACGGGAATGGCGTTTATGCGATGGAATGCATTTTTACGGGGTACCCATAGATTCGGCAGATTGGCGTCGTCCAACTTGTCAAAGAGTTGTTGTAACTGCTCCTCTTCCAAGACATGCAGCACGATCAGGCGTTCGCCCTTCTGCTGGTCCGGCACACTGGCCACGGCCAGGCTCTGCTCGGTCAGTCCCAGCAGCTCATGCAGGCACTCCTCAACCACATTGTGGGGCACCATTTCCCCGCCGATCTTGCTGAATCGCGCCAGGCGGTCGGTAATGGTGATGAAGCCCTCTTCATCCACCGACGCGATGTCGCCCGTACTGTACCAGCCCTCCTTGAGGACTTTGGCCGTGCGCTCGGGTTGGTCCAGATAGCCCTGCATGATGTTGGGGCCTTTGACCAGCAGCAGGCCCGCCTCGCCATGGGGCAAGTCTTCATTGGTGTCGGGATCGACCACCCGGGTGCGCAGGCCAGGTATCAGGCGGCCAATGGTGCCGTGGTTTGTGCCGTGATAAAAGAAGCCGGGCGAAACCAGGTCCGGTATGTTGAGTGAAACGACCGGGGAGCATTCCGTGGTGCCGTAGCCTTCCAACGGTTCGGGACCAAACTTCTCCTTGAAACTTTTACGTACCCGCGGGGCAAGCTTTTCCGCGCCACACACCACAAATTCCAGGCAGGATAATTGCTCGGTGGTGCAACGCCGGGTGAAGCCCTGAAGCAGGGTCGAAGTACCGACCATGATGGTGCCCGTGTATTGCTGAACCAAGTCCCCGATGGCCTTCGGCTCCAGCGGGTTGGGATGGTAGATACCCCGCAAGCCCATGGTCAGGGGCAGCCAGACCGTGGCCATGTGGCCGAAGGAATGAAAGAGCGGCAGGTAGCCGATGATACAGGATTTACGATGGTGGGGAAAGACTTCCAGTGAGGACTCAATATTCGTCAGGATGTTGCGGTGGGTCAACATCACCCCTTTGGGTTCGCCTTCACTGCCGCTGGAGAAGATAATGGTGGCCAGTTCCTCCGTACGGCGCTTCCGCCCCGCCAATATACGGTCCAGGACGCCGATAGGCGCCAGCAAGGCCAGCAGGATGGCCACGAGGCGGTCTTTGCCCGTTACGGAGGCCTTGATGTCTTCCAGTAATATGGTTTCACCAGGTACTTCTACTGGCAATTTCTCCAGGAACTTTCTGGAAGTAAGCACCTGGCTCAAGTCACATTGCCGGGCGCAGGAAGCAATCCCCTCATTACTCAGGGTGTAGTTCAGGTTGATGACCGTCTTGCCCAACATTTGTAAGGCGACATTCGTCAGCACCCCGCCGACCGTCGGCGGCAGCAGCGTTCCGGTCATGGGACGGTCATCCAGCACCGTTTTCAACTTTCGCGCAAAGACAATACTTCCCACCAGCGTTTTGAAATAGTTCAATTCACCGGTAATGGCGTCGGCAATCGCCATGCGGCGTAAATTGCGCCGG
>SKJD01000046.1 GCA_007116095.1 Candidatus Hydrogenedentota bacterium | reverse complement strand
TCCCCAAATATCGTAGGCTTTGGAAGAGGTATGTCATGACAAAATCATCCGGGCATGTCCCGTCGGATCCACTGGTCATTTCACAGCGGATGCAATATACGCTGTTCATGCTGACGCTGCTGTTTTTCTTTGTTTCCGGAGCCTGCGGCCTGCTCTACCAGGTGGTGTGGACGCGGAAACTGGTGCTCCTCTTTGGCACGACTTCGTACGCGGTCAGTACGGTGCTCTCGATATTTTTTCTGGGCTTGGGCGTCGGAAGCGTTTTGGGAGGCCGCTTGGCGGATCACCGTCCCCGCCCACTCTGGCGCTACGGCGTCTTCGAAATCATTATCGGCCTGTGGGCTTTCGTCTTCATCCTCACCGTGACCTATGGCGAGGGTGTCGTCGTGGAGATCCTCCGGCTTTTCGAGTTCAACCGCAGCATCGGCGTGCTGCTCCGGGCTGTGATGGCGCTGATCCTGCTCTTTGTCCCCGTTGTACTGATGGGCGCGACACTCCCATTGCTGGCGCGCTTCGTCAACCGCGAGGTGCGGGTGCAGGGGATGCGGATCGGTACGCTCTACGCCATGAACACCTTCGGCGCGGTGGTGGGCTGTTTCGTGACTGGCTTCATCCTGTTGGCGCAGTTCGGCTATACGCGCACGACGCTTATTGGCGCCGCGGCGAATATCCTTGTCGGCATCCTGGCCATCTTGCTGTCGAAGCGTTGCGAATCGGCCACCGAGATGGAGCCCCCGATCCCAATGACGGTTACGGAAGGCAAGGCCAAGGTAGCTGTGGCTGAAACGCCGTTGCTTGACCAGCGCCGCGTGTTATTGGTAATCGCCGCCTTCGCCTTGTCCGGTTTCTGCGGCCTGGCCCTGGAAGTGCTCTGGACACGTCTGCTCGCTATTCTCTTCCTCGGTACGACCTACGCCTACACGACCATGCTCACCACGCTGCTTTGCGGCCTGGCCTTGGGCAGCATCTTCGCCGCGCTCCTGAGTGATCGCGTGCGCAACCCGATGGCCCTGCTGGGTGGGGTCCTGATGCTCTGTGGCGTGGGTTGTGTGCTCATGATGGGTTGGCTTGCGGGGATGCCGGAACATATTCCTTCCGTTGTGCGCGGCGCGATGACGAACTGGAACCGGGTGGTCGTCCAGACCTTCCTGCTTTGTTTCGCCATCCTCATCGTACCGACCTTCTTTCTCGGTATGACCTTTCCGCTTGTGGTCAAGGCCGTGAGCGCGGGCCGGGCCCATCTCGGGCGGGACATTGGCCGCATCTATTTCGCGAACACCATCGGCGGGGTGCTCGGCGCGATTTCTGGTGGCTTTCTGATCATCCCGCTGCTGGGCACGCACAATGGTATCTTGCTCCTGGCCATGGCGTTGTTGCTGATGGGTGTGGTGCTGGTGATGCACGCGCCGAAGCTTCCGGCTTCCTCGCGGGTGACCCTGGCCTTGGGCGGGGTGCTGCTCATGGCGCTTTCCTGGCAACGCGCCCCGCAGGACATCAGCCAGGCGCTGAATGACGGCTACATACCCGCGGATCACCAGGTTATCCACTATCGCGAGGGTGTGGAAGGCACGGTTGCGGTGTCTGAGCCGGTGGATGCGGTGGCAGGCGAAGACCGCGTGCTCTGGATCAACCGGGTACAGGCAACGACCTCCATTGAGCGTGGCGTGCGGATGAATCGTCTCCAGGGTATCCTGCCATTGCTCTTCGACCGCGACCCGCAGGAGGTGCTCTTCATGTGCTTCGGCTCGGGCATCACCGCGGGCACGTTGGCGCTGACGGATTTTGAGCGGATTGACGCCGTGGAGATATCGCCGGACGTATTGGAAGCCGCATCCTACTTCGAGAAGGACAACCTCGGTGTGATGGACGCGCCGAATGTCGCGTTTCATGTGGATGACGGGCGCAATTTCCTCCTGACCACGCGCAACAAGTACGACGTGATCACCTTTGAGCCCATGCCTCTGGCCCTGGCCGGCGTCTCGACCTTCTACACCCGGGATTACTATGAGCTCTGCCTGCGGCGTCTCAAGCCCGGCGGCATGGTCTCGCAATGGGTGCCCCTGCACAGCATGAGTCCGGAAGTGGTGCAGTCGCTCGTGGCGACCTTCACCGCCGTCTTTCCCGAATATAATGCCTGGTTCGTCAACGCCGATCTCTTTCTCATCGGCTCGAATGCGCCGCTCCAAATTGATTATGACGTCTTACACGGCCACTTCCAGCGTGAGGGCATGCAGGAAGTACTGGCGGACGCCGGTTTCCCTGATCCCGAGGAAGTCATTGCGAGCTTCCTCATGGACCACGACGCGCTGACGGCCTTCACGGAAGGCGCGCCGATCATGACGGACGACCGCCCCTGGGCCGAGTTCATCGCGCCGCGCCTGGTCTATGCGCGGAAGGTGCCCGAGAGCATCGACATGCTCAAGCCCTACATGACCGAAAGCCTGACCCCATTGCGCCGGGAAGGCCTGGACCCGGCAATTGTTGCGCGCCTTGAACGTAGGCATACCTCCCGCTTACACGACATGGTCGGGCTGCGCGCCTACTACGGCGGTATGTCGGTGGACTTTGAGATTGGCGGCCATTTCAAGGCCTCGCTGGATATCGACCCGGAAAACTGGAACGCCCAGTACTACCTGCGCGAGATCACCCTGGCCCAGGCAGTGGTATTATCGCATTGGGAACAGCAGGAAGACGCCCTGGCGCTGATCGATGATGCGCTGGACTACCTCCCCGGAGACAGCGCCTTGACAGCGCTCAGCCAGCGTATTGCTACCTCGCCGTAGGGCGTCATTGGATTCAGGCTGCGCTTTTCAACGTAGGGTATTGGCGCTGTCGCGCAGGATGCTCCGTGCGTGCGCCAGGGCTTCATTGACGGCGTCCCGTGTGATGGGGAAGCGGTCGATTTGGTTCAGGTCGACATAGTAAAGGATGCCTTCTTCCGCCGGGGACCCAAGCAACTGCTCGACCGCCGCGGCGTAGAGTGCGATTTGCCAGCGGTAGCGGCGCTGTCGTTCGAGGGTGCATTGTCCCGTCTTGAAGTCCACGATAATGCGCCGATCAATGAGTGCGTCCAGGACGCCGCTGAGCAGGGCGTCGCCAACCGGCAGGAGGAACGGTGTCTCACGCTGCAAGTTTCGCGCATCCCGAAGTAGCGGAAATAGCTCGGAAGCGCGGAAGGCCTCCGCAATCTGTTGTAGCTCCTCCTGCAGGGTATTGCGCTTGGCGAGTCCCAGTCCGGATTCCTGTAATAACAGGGCTGGAGCCGGCATGCGGTCCTGGGCGAAATCCCACAACTCAAAGAGCCGGTGAACAGCCGTGCCCCGCGCCATCGCATAGCGCGCTGCCCGGTTCCGGGTGTGGGAGATACGCTCTTCGAGTTCACCGCTTTCGTTGTCATCCACACCCTCGGCCAGGTAATCCATGACCATGGAGATGGATCGCGCCGCAAAGGCCGGGGGCTGCTGGGAGAGACTATGGATGCGCTCCAGGTGGGCTTCAAGTGTGGGAGGCACGGTGTGGG
>SKJD01000394.1 GCA_007116095.1 Candidatus Hydrogenedentota bacterium | reverse complement strand
TGCAACCAAAAACCATTGCAATTGACAGCATTTTACAGGACAATATTCCACAGCAAGCTGATTATGTTTTAGCGTATTATAACGTTAATTTTGTCTACCTACGTTATCCATTGCCACAGGAGGCGCCGTACCATGACCACCATCACCAAAGGATTCATCGATTCAAGTGACATCCTCAACGACCCGGAAGCGCTGCGCGCCCGGGCTGCGGAGGAAGGCTACCTGTTTTTGCGCCAACTGCTCCCCCAGGACATTGTCCTGGAACTACGCCGGCAAATGTTGGAGGTGCTGAACCACTTCGGCTGGCTGTACCCCGATGCCCCCCTCATGGACGGCATCGGCAACCAGAAGGCGATAGAGGCTATCCCCCGGGAGGAACTGGTATTTTGCGGTACGGGCGTGCCCCGACCGGCCTATGAAGCGGTGCAAAAGCTGGAACTTTTCCATGCCCTGGCCCACCACCCCAACCTGATCGCGATGTATGAGAAGCTTTTCGACGCGCCCGTACTCCCGCATCCCCGGAACATCGCCCGTCTGATGATGCCCGCTAAAAACAACGTACCCACGCCGCCCCACCAGGACTATATCCACATTCAGGGCACGAAAAATGTCTGGACCTGCTGGTTCCCGGTGGGCGATTGCCCCATTGAGATGGGCAATCTGAGCATCATTCGCGGCTCGCACAAGGAAGGCTTGCTTATGCCCAAGGCAGCGGAAGGCGCGGGCGGCCTGGAAGTCTGGCTTTGTGAGGATCACTATGAATGGCTGGAAGAGAACTATGAGGCAGGCGATGTGCTGACCTTCACCAGCGAGACCGTCCACAAATCCCTGCCCTCCCAGATGCCGGATCGGGTGCGGCTCTCCTGCGACTACCGCTTTCAGCCCGCACACGAAGACATTGAGGAGAAGTCACTCAAGGTCCATTGCGATGTGTTGCCCTGGGACGAAGTGTACCAGGGATGGGAGAACGAAGCCCTGAAGTATTACTGGAAAAATAACGACTTGAAGCTTTCTCCCTGGAACGAGGATATCCGTTGGCAGAAAGAAAAGATTTGCTAGGCAAAGACGGGCAATATGACGCCCCTCAGAAATTGACCGGGGTAAAGACCCAATAGCGCAACACCAGGTAGCAACTGCTCATAAACAGGGTCAGCAGCATGACTGGGAAACCATAGCGGGCGAAAGTCCAGTAATTCAGCTCGTAGTTGTTGCGGCGGGCTATCTGCGCAACGACGACATTGGCTGCGGAGCCAAACAAGGTGCCGTTACCGCCCAGGCAGGTCCCCAGCGCCAACGACCACCACAGCGGCTCGGCCACATGCAGTCGAAAGAGGTCATCGCCTATATCCAGCCCCAGGTTTGTCGAGAAGGCGGGAATCAGGCTCTGCACCAGGGGAATCATGGCGATGGCTACGGGGATATTCCCCAGGAAGGCTGCCAGCAAGCCTCCCATCCATAGAATCGCCAGCAGGGTCATGAGATAGTTGCCGCGGGTCATGGCGAAGATGGCGTCTCCCAACAAGGCAAATAGGCCGGTATATTCCAGGGCGCCCACGAGCATGAAGAGGCCGATGAGAAAGAAGATAGTGTTCCATTCCACTTTCTCCATGGCGGTGTGTACTTCGGTCTTGCAGAAAACCACCATGAAAAGGCCGCCCGCCAGGGCCACAATACCCGGCTCAATGTGCAGCCAGTGTCCCAGACAAAAGCCAAGGATGATAAAGGCGAATACGAGCAACCCCCGCTTGAGGCGCATCGGATCGGTAATGGCGCGATCCGGCCTGGCGCGCATGATGCGTTCCCGGGCTTCCTCCGTAGGCATAATGTCATTCCGGAAAAGCCACATGACGATGACCATCATCACAAGCGACATCACGATGACCGGCGGACTCAGGTTAATCAGAAACTCATTGAAGGAAAGGTTGTTCTTCGAGCCAATCAGGATGTTGGGCGGGTCACCGATCAGGGTCGCGGTGCCACCGATATTGGAGAAGATGGCCTCCATCAAGAGAAACGGCACCGTACGAATTTCCAGAATCTGTGTGATGAGAATGGTGATCGGCGCGATAAGCACCACGGTGGTTACATTGTCTAAGAAAGCAGAGAGAACGGCAGTAGCCGTCACCAGTCCCCCCATAATGACCACCCCGTTGCCCCGCGCTTTCTGGGCGATAAAGACGGCAATCCACTCGAAGAGCCCGGTTTCCGACAGAATGTTGACGACAATCATCATGCCAACCAGCAGGAAAACGACGTTCAGGTCGATACGATCCAGGGCGTATTCATAGGGCACGATGCCGAACATTATCACCACCGCCGCTCCGAAGACCGCGGCTACCGTGCGATCCAGCAGTTCGGTCACCACCAGAAAATAGGTTATGGCGAATATGACTAATGCAAGCAGCATGGCAATACACCTTCAGCAGGGACAGAACAGGTAGGGGCCTACTGTTCGTTTTTTTTGTTTTATTACAGGATCAATTCAGCACAGGCAAGGGGGCGTTACAACAAATTCGCCATAGCCGGCGCAATACAGCGTCCGACTACTGTGATTGCATATGTTCCGAAGTAGCTACTTCGTATTGGCGCAGCTACGTCGGGCATGCCCTTATATATTAATGACCCGATCCAGGACCAACATCCGGTCAATAACCCCAATTCGGCGGCCTTCTTCCACTACCCAGACCTTCGAATGGCGTTTTACCGCCAGTTCAAAGACCACCTCCAGCAAAGTAGCGCTTTCCGGCAGGGCGGAAAAATCCTGGCTCATCACATCGCGGGCTAGGGTCTTGCGTTCCGATTCAAAATACTTCTCGAAAGGGTCGAATTCGCTGATAAAGGCAACGCTTTTTAATTGCGAGAAAAAATCGGGCATGCCGATTTTGAAGAGGTTTTCTGAGATAATCTCCCCCACCAACGTACCGTCTTCCTCGACGACCGAGGTAGTGTCTAGATTTTTGTGGAACATTAACCGGGTGACTTCTTTCAGCGGGGTATCCGGATGTATTTCCACCATGGGAGCGCGCATAATGTCCCCCGCCGTAATGGCGTCGTCAAACTTCAGGACACGCTTGGCGATGAAAGAGGCCAGCAGCCGGCGGTCATCCTCGTGACGCAAGAAGGATAGATTAACCGGGTCCATAATCATCCGGGCAAACTGCGCCATGACCTTCAGGGCGAGTTGGGGTTGATCTTCAGAGACCACCATGAGACATATAATGTCCACGGGCAACTGATCGGCGCCATTAAAATCAACCGGCTCATTGAGAATAGCGACACAGAGACAAATCCCCGGAAAGCCCGGAATACGGGCATGCGGGAAGGCGATACCATTACCCAGCCCCGTGGAGTGGTCTTTCTCGCGCTCTATTACAGCATCAAGCATTGCATCCCGGTCCAGCTCCAAGTCCTTCGGGAAAGACTCAGACGCAACCAAGCAATCCACCATATGGGAAATAATCTCCCATTTATCCTCCGCCTTCAAGCCGAGCAGCACCAGATCGGCGCCCATTTTCCTGAGCAGTTCC